>NZ_SMNY01000032.1:0-116553 GCF_004353535.1 Cupriavidus sp. L7L | reverse complement strand
AGTCGGTACTTTCCCACGGACAGAAGCAGGCAGTGGAACTTCGCCACGACGAGTGCAGCCGAGGGCAAAACCTTTGGTCTTGAACTCTTCCGTGCATCGACAGTGGCGATCATCCGCCACGTCAAGATCCGTGCATCTGCTAACCCGTTCGACCCGGAATGGACCGAGTATTTCGCCCGTCGTCGAACCTTGAAACGCTTCGCCAGACTACCCGGTGCCAGCCCATGGTGCTGATGAGTGGCTCGAGCCGTATGCGGGGAAACTCGCCTGTACGGTTCCAAGGGGGCGGTGGCGCAGTAATGCGCCACTGCTACCCGACTTCGTGTGAAATCTGGCGGTTTGGACCCCAATGCCATTGCGAATCAATGAGTTGCAATATCGCTGGTCGTGTGAAAGGCGGAAAGCGGCAAAGCCTTGCTGCAGGCGGCTCATCGGTTGATCACCGCCACTTTTGCACGAAAGGTACGATCATCCCAGGGTAGAAGTCGGCTGCTCGGCCACCCGTAGTCGGTGGGGTGTTGGCCTGTTGCAACCCGCCGTGTATATCAGATCAGGTAGATTTGCCAATGCGGGATGCCGCCGCATGAGATGAAGAGCAACAACAGGTAGAGAAATGGGTCGCAGGAGAAAGGAGCCCTCGCTTAGCGAGGTGTTGATGGATGCGCCGTGGTGGGTATCCGCCGCGCTGGCCGTGGGTGCCTACATTGTGTTTCGCGCGGTCGTGCCAGCGATATTCGCGTCGAGTCCGTTGTTGACGGGCATTTCCGTGTTAAGCCAGTCGTTAGCCTGGGTTCCCGCCGCCATGTTCGGCTTCCTAGGTGTGCTGTCATACATCCGTGCGCGGGGTAGGGCAGGGACCAGCAAGCAAGAAGTCTTGATCAGGGCTCGGCGCTTCCGCACGAGCCGACCGTCCTCGCCGCCCAAGTCACCCCGGTCCTCCAGTGAATCGGCCAAGCCAAAGGAGGCCGTGGGCCCGCCAGCGCGGACAGTACCGTCACCGGAGAAGCCAGAAATCAATAGCTGGACGCTGGATGCCCTCAAGCAGTTAGAGTGGAAGCGATTTGAGCTACTCTGTGTTGGGTACTACGAGGCGATGGGGTTCACGGTCAAGACCGTCCCCCATGGGCCCGATGGCGGCATCGATGCTACTTTGTACAAGGCTGGCCTAGATGTTCCCGTGGCCGTCGTCCAATGCAAAGCATGGAGTAAGCCGGTGAAGGTGGAACAGGTCCGTGCACTTGCCGGCGTCATGCACGAACACAAGGTGCGTCGAGGCGTTTTTTGGTCGTTGTCTGGCTATGTCGGGCGGCCGGTGCAGGAGTCTGCAGAGCGGGCCGGCATTCAATTACTTGATGGTGCCGGAATCGTCGAACGGATTCGCGCGCTCGATCAGTATAGGCAATCGACGTTACTGAAGCAGGCGTTTCGGGGCGACTACCTGACACCAACGTGCGCTGCCTGCGGAATCAAGATGGTGGAGAGGAAAGGGCCCGCCGGCCCATTCTGGGGTTGCCAAAACTATCCCGATTGCAAGGTTAGACTGGCCCGCAACGTCTAGGAACCGGCTCGATCAATCATCGCCGCCACGCTCTCAGGCAACAAGGTTACTCTCGGGAAGGGGGCTGGTTCTTCGGCAGGGCTCGAGCGCCGATTTTCTGCCTTGATACTAGATCGCCAGGTATGTCTCATGAACGGTCTGCGGGAATCGCCAAAGCTAGTCTGCGTTACTGGAAGCCAGAGCAGCGTGGACGCCGGCAAAGACCTGCCACCCCTATCCGGTCGGCTCTTCCCGACCCATTACGGCCGTTCCATGAACTCCGGCTGAGAGGCCGGATTAAGACCCATAGCAGTCGCACGAGCGTAAGCAGAAGCCTCTATTGCAAGTTATCCCATTTCTTCGGTCGATTTTTGAAATTTGGCGACCAAGAAGTCAATGAAAGCGCGCGCGCGCGCTGTCTGGTTGCGACGCTGGGAGTAGTAGACAAAGAGGTCGGCCGACGGCAGTTTGAACTGTGGTAAGACGACTCGCAACCGGCCGCTCTCCAGATATTTTGCCAAGTCCCACTCGGACCGAATCAGGATGCCGTGCCCATCCAGCGCCCAGCCGAGAACGATATCCCCGTCGTTGCTGGATAGCGCCCCCGCGACCTTCACGCTTTCGTGATGCCCCGCCTGCTCGAAGCGCCAAATCGCATGGGCTTCGTCGTTCTGTCTGTGAATGATGCAGCGATGCTTGTGAAGTTCGGACAATGATTGCGGCGATCCGAATTTGTCCAGGTAGACCGGCGAAGCACAGAGAAAGCGACGGTTCGACATGATACGCCTGGCGCTCAAACGATTATCCGGCAGCGTCCCAAACCGGATTGCCAGGTCGACCCCGCTGTCCACCAGGTCTACAGGGCGATCCGTGACTTCAAGCTGTACTTCCACCTGCGTATAGCGCTTTGCAAACTCGGAAACCAGAGGTGCAATGGTGGTCCGTCCGAAGCCGAGGGTCGCATTGACGCGGAGCAGTCCACGCGGTTCGGCGCCGCTGCTCGCCACAACGCTCTCCATCTCCCGGAGGTCGGCCAGAATCCTTTGCGCATACGCCAGATATGTCTCGCCTTCGTTCGTCAGGCTAATGCGCCGTGTAGTGCGGTTCACCAAGCGTACACCAAGGCGGCTTTCCATCAAGGCCAGCCTTTTTGTCGCTGCGGGAGGCGTCAGATCGAGTTCGCGCGCCGCTGCGGCTAAAGAGCCGTGCCGAGCGATCAGAACGAAGAACTCCAGTTCGGACGCGATCTCAGTCTTCACTTTGGGAGAATAATGAAATGAAAGTGGTTCAATTGTAGTACGCCATTCCGCGCCTAAGCTACGTACTCCGACGCCCCAGCGTTCATGTCATGTGAGTCAGGAGACACATTGTGAGAATCGTAGAAATTCGCGAGAAGACCTTCCCCATCAGCTCGCCCATCCGCAACGCCTACATCGACTTCAGCAAGATGACCCTCAGCCTGGTAGCCGTGATCACCGACGTGATCCGCGACGGCAAGCCGGTCGTCGGCTATGGCTTCAATTCCAACGGTCGCTATGGCCAGGGAACCCTGATGCGCGAGCGCTTCATTCCCCGCATCCTGGAAGCCGATCCGGAGTCGCTGATCGACGCCACCGGCAACAACCTTGATCCGCACAAGATCTGGGACACCATGTTCAAGAACGAGAAGCCGGGTGGCCATGGCGAACGTTCGGTGGCCATCGGCACGATCGACATGGCGGTCTGGGATGCTGTCGCCAAGATCGAAGGCAAGCCGCTGTTCCAATTGCTGGCCGACAGATACGGCAATGGGCAGCCCGACCGCAAGGTGTTCGTCTACGCCGCCGGCGGCTACTACTACCCCGGCCAGGACCACAGCAAGCTGAAGGACGAGATGCGCAGCTACATCGACCGCGGCTACACCGTGGTCAAGAAGAAGATCGGCGGCGCTTCGCTGGACGAGGATTTGCGCCGCATCGATTCGATTCTGAGCGTGCTGCAGGATGGTCAGAAGCTGGCCGTCGACGCCAATGGCCGCTTCGATCTCGATACCGCCATCCAGTACGCCAAGGCGCTCTCCCAATACGATCTGTTCTGGTACGAGGAGCCGGGCGATCCGCTGGACTTCGAGCTGCAAGCCACGCTGCGCAACTACTACGACAAGCCGATGGCCACCGGCGAAGACCTGTTCTCGATGCAGGACGCCCGCAACCTGATTCGCTACGGCGGCATGCGCCCGGATCGCGACTACCTGCAATTTGACTGCGCGCTCAGCTATGGCCTGGTGGAATACCTGCGCACGCTGGACATGCTCAAGCAGCACGGCTGGTCAGCCAGCCGCTGCATTCCGCACGGCGGTCATCAGATGTCGCTGAACATTGCCGCTGGCCTGGGCCTGGGCGGCAACGAGAGCTACCCCGACCTGTTCCAGCCATTCGGCGGCTTCCCCGATGGCGTCAAGGTCGAGAAGGGCTACCTGACGATGCCGGACCTGCCCGGGATCGGCTTCGAAGGCAAGTCGGACCTCTATAGCGTGATGCAGCAACTGTCGGCGTAAGCCGCAGCATTTCAAAAACATAAACGGAGACAACCATGTGGATCAAGCAAGCGGCAATCCGCGCCGCCACCCTATGCATTGTTAGCGGTCTCTTCGTCACATCCGGCTACGCCCGTGCCGAATACCCGGAGAAGCCTGTCACCCTGGTTGTCCCGTTCGTGGCTGGCGGCCCGAGCGACAAGATCGCGCGAGACGTCGCCGAATCGCTGCGCAAAACGCTCGGCACCACGGTCGTCGTGGAGAATACCGCTGGCGCCGGCGGTACTATCGGCACGGCGCGTGTCGCCCGGGCGACCCCGGATGGCTATACGCTGCTGGTTCACCATATCGGCTTGGCGACGTCGCCAGCCCTGTACAAGAAGCTCGGCTACAAGACCTCGGACCTGGAATTCCTGGGGCTAATCAACGAGGCCCCGTCGACACTGATCGGCAAGACTGCGCTACCGCCCAACAACCTGTCCGAACTCAAGAAGTTTATTGCGGCGAATGGCGGAAAGCTGAACCTGGCCAACGCAGGCGTGGGCTCGGCGTCGCACCTTTGCAGCTTGCTGCTGCAAAGCACGCTTAAGAGCGACATGACTTTCGTACCGTACAAGGGAACGGCGCCCGCGATGTCCGACATCATGGGCGGGCAAGTCGATCTGATGTGCGAGCAGGCCACCAACAGTACGCCGCAGATTGAAGCCAAGAAGGTCAAGGCGTTTGGGGTGACAAGCGCCCAACGCTCGACGGTACCGGCTTTGGCGAGCATTCCGACACTCAACGAAGCCGGCTTGCCGGGATTCAACTTCACTGTCTGGCACGGTTTGTATGCGCCTCGCGGTACCCCGGCGGCCGTACTCGAGAAGATCAACAAGGCCCTGCGCGCAGCGCTGAAGGATCCGGCGCTAATCAAACGTGAAGAGGCATTGGGCATCACGGTTGTCACCGACGACCGTCTCTCACCGGCAGGCCATAAGAAGTTCTTCAACGAAGAAGTTAATCGGTGGACGAAAGTCATCACGGACGCTGGCATTCAGCCGGAGTGACTGCATAGCGTTCCCCACCGGGCACGGCACCTGGTTTGGTGCCGTCCCGTCTTTCCCCAACATTCTTGATCGCCACGCGGCTCCGATGTACTGGAGCTGCCATAGGGCCCCGTGCGTCCGCAGCTTGGCGGTTGCACCACGAATCGCACCTGCAGGAGACAACAGTGCGGCCTTCATTTCTGAAGAAACACCTATCGAAGCTTTACGTTCAGGTTCTCATCGGCATCGTTGCCGGGATTCTTCTCGGGCACTTTATGCCGGATCTTGGTGAACAACTGAAGCCGCTGGGCGACATCTTCATCAAGCTGATCCGGATGCTGTTGGCGCCCATCATCTTCGCCTCGGTTGTGGTCGGTATCGCGAGGATGAACGATATCCATGAGGCCGGACGCGTCGGCGTGAAAGCGGTCATTTACTTTGAGATTGCGTCGACCGTAGCGCTTGCCATCGGGCTCATCGTCGTCAATGTGTTCAAGCCCGGCCATGGCATGAATATCGATCCCACACAGCTTGATGGCGGTGCGATCAAAGCCTACACGACTGCGGCAGAGCACCACACGATGCTCGACTTCCTGATGAGCATCGTACCTAACACCGTGGTGGGCGCGTTCGCGAATGGGGAGATGCTGCCGATCATCTTCTTCTCGATGCTCTTGGCCATTGCGTTGGCACGGCTGGGTCCCCGCACGGCCCCCTTCGTCGACATGCTTGATATGTTCCTTCACGCCATGTTCGGCGTGGTCAGGATCGTAATGCATGTGGCCCCGATCGGTGCGTTCGGCGGCATGGCGTTCACGGTTGCCAAGTACGGCATCGGTACGCTGGCCTCCTACGGCGAGTTGATGCTTTGTCTCTACTTGACGTCCATCGCGTTCATCGTCCTGGCATTGGGAGCGGTGATGCGGGTATCGGGCCTGTCGCTATGGAAATTCATCCGATACATCAAGGATGAGATCTTCGTGACGCTGGGAACCGCGTCCACTGAAGCGGTTCTTCCGCAGATGCTGGTAAAACTGGAAAGGCTGGGATGCGCCCGGCCCGTGGTTGGGATGGTCTTGCCGACTGGCTACACCTTCAACGCCGACGGTACCGCTATCTATTTGACGATGGCGACGATCTTCGTGGCACAAGCCATGAACATTGACCTGACCATCTGGGACCAACTGATCGTCCTCGGCGTGCTGCTGCTGACGTCAAAAGGATCAGCGGGGGTGGCTGGCGCCGGATTTGTCGCGCTCGCTGCAACACTGGCTTCGATGAACAAGATTCCTGTGTCGGGACTTGTGCTGTTGCTCGGTATTGATCGCTTCCTGAATGAGGCGCGCGCAGTCACTAACCTGATCGGAAACGGCGTGGCAACGATTGCCGTTGCACGATGGGAAGGCGCCATTGACATGCAGAAGGCGCGAGACGTCCTGGACGGGCGTCGAGATGAGCTACTTGACGACGCTCCAGGTGAGGCCAACGAGCCCGCACTTGCACCACGTCCCAACCACTAATAGCTGGGTCCCGGCCGCCAACGCCGCCGGAACGAAGCACTGCCGGAACTCCACATGAACACCAGGACTACTGCACCGAGCTTGCGCGAAGCCGCGCTTGAATATCACGAGTTTCCTTCGCCGGGCAAACTGACCGTCTCGCCGACGAAGCAATTGCTGAACCAACGCGACCTATCCCTTGCCTACTCTCCGGGGGTTGCTTACCCCTGTGAGGAGATCGTTGCAGACCCCCTCAACGCTGCCCGCTATACCGCCAGAAGCAATCTGGTAGGCGTAGTCACAAACGGCAGTGCCGTACTGGGACTTGGCAACATCGGCCCTTTGGCGGCGAAGCCCGTGATGGAAGGCAAGGCCGTGCTGTTCAAGAAATTCGCCGGCATCGATGTCTTTGACATCGAACTCAACGAGAGTGACCCTGAAAAGCTGGTAGAAGTGATCGCCGCGCTGGAGCCGACGTTTGGCGGCATCAACCTGGAGGATATCAAGGCCCCCGACTGCTTCACAGTCGAGCAGGGCTGCCGCTCCCGCATGAAGATTCCCGTGTTCCACGACGATCAGCATGGTACAGCCATCGTCGTAGCAGCGGCGATTACGAATGGCTTGCGTGTCGTGGGCAAGCATATCGCCGAAGTGAAGTTGGTGGCTTCCGGCGCGGGGGCGGCGGCGCTGGCGTGTCTTGACCTGCTGGTTGACATGGGGATGCCGCTTGAGAACATCTTCGTGACCGATCTCGCCGGCGTCGTCTACAAGGGACGAATGGAGCTGATGGATCCGCACAAGGAGCGCTTCGCACAGGACACGCCCGCCCGCAGGCTGGGGGAAGTCATTAACGGCGCCGACATCTTTCTTGGGCTGTCGGCCGGTGGTGTGTTGAAGGAAGAAATGGTCAAGGCCATGGCACCGCAGCGCTTGATCTTCGCCCTGGCCAATCCGACCCCCGAGATTGCGCCGGAGATCGCGACTGCCGCCCGTCCCGACGCCGTGCTGGCAACAGGCCGGGCCGACTATCCCAACCAGGTCAACAATGTGCTTTGCTTCCCGTTCATTTTCCGCGGGGCGCTGGATGCCGGGGCGACGACCATTACGCGGGAAATGGAAATCGCCACCGTCAACGCCATTGCGGAGCTGGCGAGGCAGGAACAAAGCGACATCGTATCGACAGCGTACGGCATCAAGGAGCTGAGTTTCGGACCCGAATACCTGATCCCGAAGCCGTTCGACCCGCGCCTGATCGTGACGATTGCCCCTGCGGTTGCACAGGCGGCCATGGATTCCGGGGTTGCCACGCGGCCCATCGAGGATATGGAAGCGTATCGCCAGCATCTTCAACAGTTCGTCTATCACAGCGGCAACCTGATGAAGCCGGTCTTCCAGCAAGCGAAGAGCGTCGCTTCTGCCAGAAAGCGAGTCGTATTTGCAGAGGGCGAGGAGGAGCGTGTCCTGAGAGCGGTGCAGATCGTCGTCGACGAGCAACTCGCAACGCCAATCCTCGTCGGGCGACCAGATGTCATTGCGAAACGCATCGAGAAGTTGGGCTTGCGCCTGCGCCCGGACAGCGACTTCGCCGTGGTCAATACCGAACACGACCCGCGTTACAAGGACTTTTGGCAGTCGTACTACCGGATCATGGCTCGCCGAGGCATCAGCGAACAAATGGCGAAGCTGGAAATGCGGCGCCGTACAACCTTGATCGGCGCCATGCTTGTCGAGAAAGGGGAGGCCGATGGCATGATCTGTGGGACGGTAAGCACACCGCATCGACACCTGCATTTTATCGATCAAGTCATCGGCAAGAGACCGGGTGCCAATGTGTTCGCTGCGCTGACCGGTCTCGTGTTGCCAGGGCGGCAGATATTCCTGGCCGACACCCATGTCAATATCGATCCGTCTGCCGAACAACTGGCCGACATCGCTGTCATGGCAGCGGAGCAGGTGCGCCGGTTCGGTATCGAACCCAAGGTTGCGTTCGTTTCCCACTCCAACTTCGGGACCAGCGACTCGGCATCGGCCCAGAAGATGCGTAGCGCTCTTCAAGTATTGCGTAAGCGCGCTCCGCAGTTGCAGGCAGACGGCGAAATGCATGGTGACATTGCGCTGGATGCCAGCCTGCGTACGGGCAGCTTCGAGCTTGGTTTCGAAGGCGATGCCAATGTACTCATCCTGCCGAACATCGATGCCGCCAACATCTCGTACAATTTCCTGAAGGCGGCCGCGGGTAACAACGTGGCGATTGGTCCTATTCTCCTCGGCGCTGCCCGGCCAGTTCACGTGCTCACCGAGTCCGCGACGGTACGACGCATTGTCAACGTCGCTGCGCTGCTGGTCGCCGAGGCGAGTGATCGCGACAAGGACCCCAATATTCTGCAGAGCTGATCGCAAAATGAACGACGCAAGCTTTGACGCAAGCAAGGGGGCGCTCAGACTGGCTTCTGCATCGCTTGCCGGCATGGCGCTGAAGGAGCTGCCTGAGCAGGAACGACCCCAGACGCTGGAGCAAGGCTATGCAGTGCAGGCCGCATTCGTGGACAGGCTGGAAGAGGGGGTTGCCGGTTGGAAGCTGGCGGGTGCTTCCCCGCGCGGACTGCGCGGGGAGTTGCCGAACCCGCCGGCTACTGGAGTCCTGATTCCTTCTCGTGTAGTCCAGTCTGGTGCCGTCGTGCAGCTACCTGCTGGACGAAGCGCTACTTTGGAGGTTGAGGTGGCCGTTTGCTTTTCTCGTACGGTTTCGCCACGAGACGAAGCGTTCGACGCCGCATCGATGATCGAGTATGCAGCCGTGGCAGTCGAAGTAGTCTGTAGCAGATTCCTGGATCGGAAAGCGGTGGGTCAGCCCAGCTTTATCGCCGATAACGTTGGGTTTCACGCACTGGTTCTCGGCGGCAAGCTCAATCAGGCCGGTAGCACCGCCTTCGAGAAAGATGCCGCGCTCTGGCGCGATGGCGAGCGGATTGCCAACTTCCTGGGCGGATCCGACCGGACAATGCCGTATCTATCCCTGGGCTTCCTTTGGAACAAACTCGCAGCGCAAGATCGTGAGATCGTCGAAGGTTCCATCGTAACCACCGGTACGGTGACTGTCCCTGTGGATGTTTGTGGGAGCGGCCATTACGAAGCGCGCATTGGAGCGACTGGCCTGGCGTTTGCTCTTGCGCAGTAGGGCGCTAGTTGAACGTCTGTTGATTGATGATGTTCGGTCAGAGCCGCATTCGTTGGTGGCCGACCGCTTGTGGCCGGCAAGCGCCAGATCGACCCCGGCGTCCGTTACGCTGGCGTCGGTCGGCGGAAGCCGCCCTTTTTCTGTAGTCCGTGGCTCCCTAAAGGCCGTCCTTGAGAAGAAAGCTGTTCCTGGCTTCCGACTGAAGGTGAGCACCAAGGTGTGCAGCCGCCAGTATGTCTTTGTTAATTTTTGCCGTCAGCAGTGTTTGCTTGCCCACAGACCGCCAGCCACAGGCGCCCCACGCTACTGGGGTTCGAATCCGCCCAGGAGCCACAGATGAAACAGGTATCACTCACCATTCCAGAAATTGGACTGATTGCCGGAACACGGGCAGCAGGGGGTGCGGGCCTCGCACTGTTGCTCAGCAATCGATTGAATCCGGAACAACGTCGCGCCATCGGTTGGACGCTGCTCGCCGTAGGAGTCATCACCACATTGCCGTTAGTTGCGCTCGTGTTTGGAAGACGTCAGGCATGCAAGAACCTCGGCGAAAGTTGAAGTGATGGCGTGAGGGCTGGAGCGCACGGGCTCGACTGCCGACTATTACTGACCGATCTCTGCCTTTCGTCGGGCCAGGCCGGTAACAGACGCGTCTGTCCTATCTCAAGAGTTCGACTATCACGACATCGGTGTCGTCTCGCGCCACCATCGTAAGCTGCCGTTCATCGCTGACGACGACTCCAACGCGTGGCGCGAGCCGGACGTGTCCCACGTAAAGCCGACCATGATCGGCGACCAAATACGGCAAACCTGACGTCGGCAACACGTGATGTTCCGTCGTGCCCTCGCGTAGCGTCGCGATTCGCACGCGCGCGTCGGCATTGATGGGCAATGCCCCCCGCGCACACGTCGTCCAGATCGCCGCTCGCCAGTACAGCTTTTTGCCTCTGCCAACAACAAAGCGTACCCGTTTCTGCGTGGAACGTGAGCCAACAAAAAACATCGGGCAGAATCGAGAACAACGCTACTCATGCTCGGTATGAGAGAAACGGACAATGAGGCTCATCAAGCATTCTGCTGAGTTAGTTGTGCTCCGACCTACTGCTGGTCAGTGGCTCTGCCTGATCCTACGTGCATATCGAAATTGGGACATGCCCAAAGGCATGCCAGAGCCTAACGAAGAGTTGTTATCAGCCGCGATCCGGGAGGCTATGGAGGAAACCGGCTTGTCCACGCTTGAGCTTCGTTGGGGGGAGGACTATCGAGAAACGGAACCTTACGCGAATGGGAAGATTGCACGCTTCTATCTTGCTGTATCACCCCGCGGTGGCGTGAGCTTACCAATTAGCGCTGAACTAGGGCGCCCAGAGCACCACGAGTTTCGATGGGTGACATTTGCGGAGGCGCAGCAACTGCTGCCATCTCGGTTCGAGCCAATACTGGAATGGGCTCAGAGCACGGCCGGAGCACCGAGTTAAGGTATAAACGGAAGTCCTTATTCGCTCCCTACGCAATCGCTAAGCTTGCCTGCGTTGAGACATATTACGACTGCGAGCGCGCAGTTGGAGAATTATTCTTCTACGAATCTTTCGGATCGGACTACGCCTTCCTGTGATAAGGTAAGCGCTGTTGTGAATTCCAGTTTTAATTCAAACTGTTCGGACCTCCACTAGAAAGGAAGAATCGTATGGCTACATACAAGGAGTTGATGGCCCAGAAGCGGGCGCTCGAAGCTCACCTGGAAGAAGTGCGTGCCCAGGAAGTAGCAGGTGTCATCGAGAAGATCCAGACTTTGATGGCAGAGTATGACCTGACAGTCGAGGACATTACGAAGCGCCGACGCGGACGCCCGGCGGGCAGCGGTGCAAGCAAGCCGAAGTCCGAGCTGCCTCCGAAGTATCGTGACCCTAAGACCGGGAAAACATGGTCGGGTCGGGGCCGGACGCCGGCGTGGCTGGGTAAGAACCCGAACCGGTTTCTGATCGCAGAAGAAGCTTAACGTTCAGTCGACGCAAGACTCAGTCAAATGAATCTCGACCCCTGGACGTTACAGGGGGTTCGCTTCTCGAGAATAGCGAGTCATGTCTTTTGAAGTGATTCACGCCGAAATCATGCTTGCCCGGCCATATCTGATTCCCCGCGAACGCACAGACAAAGGGATAAGGAACGGGTATTCGTACTGGCTGAAAGTACCGCCCAGCAAGGAGCTGCGGGTTATCCGAATTTCGCAAGAGGGCGACAGCTATGAACTCGTGCGTTCGGCCAGCGAGCGAAAAGCGCTTCAACAGGTACGACAGCGCTTCTCCGGCTCAATGGATGAGCTCTTGGCCATCATCGATGAACAAGTAGAGATCATCCGGATGTATGGTCGTTAGGCGAAGCCATATGGTGCTTGGGATTGGCGTCACGCTCGCGCGTCAGTTCGTTTCCATGGCACGATACCTTCCACTTTTGGCGCGGGCCTTCTGCGTCGGCACCATCATCGTGATCGCCGCCATCGTTGCCCGGCAAGTATATCTGCGCAGCGCCACCGAAGCCGGCATGGACGGCGCTGATGAGGGTCGGGCGCGAATGATGCTGATCCGCTGCGAGACGATGCATGCCCGCCTTCAGAATCGGCACAGCTCCGTGGACGGCGCGGATGCTGACAGGCCGCTACACATTCGTTCCAGGGAATCCTGAGCTGGGAGAACGCCTGATCGGTCCAGCAGCTCTCGCAAGCGTGACATCGGCCCATCTATTCACGTACGCAAGCAGGCCCTGACGGCTCTGGACTTGCTTCGTCGACGCTTCGATATCCAAACCACGTACCGCTTTGCTCCCTGCTTGGGACCTGCCTTTCTGCAGAAGAGCAAACGACGCGCCCGGCGTGGCCCGACCGAGCCGCGTAGCCGTCGTTCCTGAAGCCCAGGCTAAAGAAAAGCCCGCGGCAAAGGCGGGCACGAATCCCTTGGTGAAAGGGAGGAGACGGACCGAGTATAAACCCTTATTCCAACTCTTGCAGATTGCTCTGCAGCAGGGCTCTGGGCATGTGACCAGTAATTTCATGATCCCGAAATTATGGATGGGCGAAGCCAGGGAGTTTCTCGGGGGCGTCCCTCTCCAACTTCATCCGGCCATGCGCGGGGTTGGCTCGTCCGGCTAGTCCGACGTTGAGTTCAATAGGAGCGGTACTTGCGTATTGTGCGCTGCGTTAGCGCGAGGATGGTTCGTATTGCAACCTGAACTCGCTAGCGCCCGTCGACTTATTGCCGCCACGGAATGCGACTCCTTGGAGCGGGCCTTCGAATCACTTCTAGACGCGCTGCGGAGGACGGTGGCGCAAGAGGCGTTGATATCGGATCGGTGGCGGAAGGATAAAAACTTCACCTGAGAAGCATCACCACGCCCGCGGGACAGAAAAAAGAAGCCCAACGCGGGGGAATGATGCCGCGCTGGGCCTGGTAGCGGCCGCGCGTCAGTGCTGCGCGGCGGCAGCCATCATGGGGCAGGGTTGGGACCGCGCGCAATAACGCGAATATGGTAGTTCAGATCCGCCTTGCCGCGCGGCCGTCCATCATCTGGCGCTTGCGACAGTGATTTTGGGCCCGGGCCGACGTTGCCCACCGCCTGTTATGCGCGGTGCATCTAACTGCTTCCGACGCCATAGCCAAAGGTCCGTGCCTGCACCTGGCTAGCTGGCCAGCTTGGGCGAAAGGATGCAGCAGTGCCGTTATTCGCTCGTTTCGGTCACCCACTAATGGGGGACGACTCCAGCGAACTGGAATGCGATGATGTCAGTGACAGGTCTGCGAACAACCCGTCAACACTCATAGCCCTCGACCAATTGGTCGAGGGCTTTTCTTTCGACGACGTAGCATCGGCCGCAACCAGTGGAAATTGCGACCGATCCCGGGGCAGCGTGCTCGGGAACAAGGCCTGGACAAGGAAGTTCAATTACGGGCGGGCCACTGCCGTTACGCTTACGACATCCCTAAACCCCATACAGCGAGGGTGCATGTAGGGACGGCGTGCCGGAACGCGGCGATAAACAGCGCAGAACAAAGGCTTACCGAATGCTTCGGACTGCCTCGAGCATTGAGTGTCCTTGGCATGTCAGGCGGGGATATGCATTGCCACTATCATGCCCGTGTTCCATCGTGACCAGTTTGTGAGCCAGCAAGCCGTCCAGTTGCTCGGGTTCCAGATCATCGATATCGGGTGCATCACCCAGCAGAAGTAATGCAGCGATTTCGTGCGGACTTAGCATGTGGCCTCCTTTGCCGAGATCGGAAAATCGGAAAACCTACAACAGGCTGGTCCGTGGATCGAACTCCACGAAGAATGATGAGAACGACGATGAACGCCTCGGTGCAAGGACGCGCGGGGGATGCGCACACCGAGCCGTTACCGTAACCTTCTTTGCCGCAGTGGGCAAGTCAAGTCTGTGTTGCACCGCAGCAGTGTTAGGCCTCGCGGACGCGGCGGCGAGCAGGTTCGGCTAGAGACTCTTTTTACCAACCGGCTGCTGCCGCGTCGGACGATGCCCATGTGAAGGGGAAAGCCGAGTGATGCCTTGCCAGGGGTACAACGACTTTGTTGCTGGTTCCAGGCTGACTGAGGAGGTCCGTCTGAGATATCCCAAGGAGGGGGGAGCAGCTTGCGAGACCGTCAGCCCGGCAGCTGACACAGCGTGCGCATCTATTACTTGATCCACAGCAAGATCATCAAACAGCCGGTTCAGACTGAGCCAACGTCGATCCCGCTTGAGAATGCAATGAAGCGCCCTTGGCTCCTGATCAAAGCAATTCGACTGATTGAGCCGAACGCGACTAACCAACGTGACGATGGGCCTTCGATTTTCTGGGTGGATTTCACTCTGGCTAGCGCTGGACATCTTCATGACATAGCCCTTCTGATTCACAGGTGAGTTCCAGCCGTTCAACGGCCTAGTGCAGACCGGCACTCAGATGTGCGTTAAGACTATTGGCCTTATTCGTGTGCGGACGATATCACGGAGGCCCACCATACCATCGACTGGACTGAAAGGTTCGTGTGATTGACGCCTTGTGCAGAGGTGTACCCGTTTCTGCGAACGCGGCAGTGAGCCCAATTCGGTACAAATGTCATCCGCTTATACTTCAGTGCACCATTTTTATGTACTCAGCCTTTGTCGGAAGGAAGCATGGAAAAGTACACCGTGCCAAACTGCATTGGGGTCGGCTTAGAAAGCGAATCCTTGCAGGTCTTCTTTGAAATGCATATAAGTTAATAGCGATTGAAAAACTGGAGGCGAAAATGGCAACGTATCAGCAACTGCTGCAGAAAAAGGAAGCTTTGGAAGCGCAGATCGCAGTGGCGCGTTCCACTGAGGTCGCAGGCGTCATCGAACAGATCCGCGAGCTGATGGTTAGGTATGACCTGTCGCCGGAAGACGTGGCACCGCGCCGTCGTCGTGGCCGGCCTGCCGGTGCAGCATCCGCCGGCACGGCGAAAACCCCGCTGCCGCCGAAGTACATGGATCCCAAAACCGGGAAAACATGGTCGGGACGAGGCCGGACGCCGTTGTGGCTTGGCAAGCGGCCCGAGCGCTTTCTCATCGAGCAGGCTTGAGCGAGGCCACGCGTTCGAGCCGCTGACGAGTACGGCGACTATTGGGAATGCCCACGTTTCCTCTCTGGCGATCGGCCCAGACAAAAAAGGCGGCTCTCGAGCCTGTAGCAGAGAGCCGCGGAACGTCCATGAAGAAATCGGGTAATTGCATTACCCGCCCTCAGTATGACCCTGTCGCGCCGTGCTAGGCAAATTGACCTCGCGCACCAAAAACGGCGCCCGCATGCCGAGCGACAGAGAATGCGGGCGGTAACAGGACTGCCGACACATCATAGGTCCGATAGAGTTTAGCGCCGATTGAGTCACAAATAGCCATTAGCCTAACCGCTTGATGGCCGCGGTCAAAATCTGTCTGGTCTCCCAGTACGCCTTCCACGGATCGGCCACCTGGAAACTCAGATACTCGCGGGCATCGCGAATCGTCCATTGATCTCCGCTTTTCAACTGGGAAAGCTGATCCCAGGAAACAGGCATGGAGACGCCAAGTCCAGGCCTGGCGCGTGCCGAAAAAGCGGCTGCCGTTGTCTGCGAGAAGCCATTTCGCAGGTAATCGACGAAGATCCGCCCCTTGCGATTGGCGGCTCCCGAGCGGGCGGTAAAGCGTTGCGGTAGCGTGGCGGCGAGATGTTGGACGGCTGCGCGGGAAAACTCCTTCACTTCATCGTAGGACCGCCGCGGGGCCAATGGCACCACGACGTGTAGACCCTTGCCGCCGCTGGTCTTCAGCCAGGCCTGCAGGCCGAGTTCATCCAGTAGCGTGCGCACCAGCACGGCTGCTTCCAGAATGGTTTCCCACGGCACCCCTTCGCCCGGGTCGAGATCAAAGATGACCCTGTCGGGACGGTCGATCTTGCCAGCGGTGGAATTCCAGGTGTGGAACTCGACCACATTCATTTGCGCTGCGGCGACGATCGCTTCGGATGAATCCGCCGTAAGCAGCGCCGCATGGCCAGGCCATAGCGAGGAAGGCTGTTCGGTCAGGCCTGGCATGGCCGTCTCCGCATGCTTCTGGAAAAACGTCTGGGCATCGATCCCCTCCGGCGCGCGCACCAAAGACAGCGGCCGATTCTGGAGGTGGGGAAGCATGAGCTCGGCCACGCTTTCGTAGTAACGAACTAGCTCGACCTTCGTAATGCCTTCGGACTTGTCGATGACACGGTCGGGGTTGGTGACCTTGATGGCGCTGACGCCGTGCGGCGTCACCGCGGTCTGGACAGCCTCCCGACGGATCGATTTGGGGGCATGATCGGTGCGCAGGCCTTTGAACGACGCATGACGAACCTGTCCCTCCGGGGTCCACTCGGTGAACTCGACCTCTGCCACGAGGGTTGGCTTCACCCATCGCATCTCGGCCGCCCGGTTGCCACCCCAGCGGCGGCTGGAGCGCGCCTCCGTGGAAAACGGGCTTTGCTCGATCTCGATGGCCGTCAGGCGTTTCTTCAGGTCCGCTGCCGTCGCGCTGTCCCAGCCAGTGCCAACGCCACCGACGTACCGCAGCTCTCCCTCCGCATACACGCCAAGATAGAGCTTGCCGACTTCTTTCGCGCCCCCGCTACGGTCCGAGAACCCGCCGATCACGAACTCCTGTCGCAATTTGCATTTGGCCTTGATCCAGGTCTGGGAACGCGCCGACACATAAGTCGCGTCCGCCCGCTTGAACATCAAGCCTTCGAGGCCGAGTTTGCATGCCGCCTGGAAGATCTGCGCCGGTGGTGCATCGAAGGCCTCGCTGAAGCGCACGCGCTCGGAATGACCCGCCACAAGGGTTTCCAGCTTCGCCCGCCGCTGCACCAGCGGCACGTTTCGCAAGTCACGGCCCTCCCAGAAGGGCAGGTCGAAGGCGAAAAAGACGATGGCCTCGTTGCGGTGCCGGTCGATGGCATTCTGCAGCGCATTGAAATCGGGCACGCCATCGCGCAACACCACGATCTCGCCATCGAGCCAGCCCTCCGAGATGTCGAGCTTTTCGAGCTCGGCCGCGAGGGATTTCAGCTTGCGCGTCCAGTCGTGACCATTCCGGGTAAAAAGGGTCACCTTGGCATCTTCGATCCTGGCCAGCATCCGATAGCCGTCGAACTTGGTTTCGACGACCCAGCCGGAACCGGCGGGGAGGGTGGGCGACAAGGTTGCGAGCTGCGGGGCCAGCGTGGCCGGCAACGGCGCGAGCGGCGCATCTTTGATCGCCTCCGCGGCATCCACGTCGGGAGCATTCAGCGACGCCTGGGTCAGTGCTCCGAGCGGTTTGGCGATGACACTGTCTGGAAACGCTGCCAATACGTCAAACTCCGCCAGCGGTCGCGCCCAGGCGTCTCGCTTCTTGAAGAGAATCCACGGTTCCGACTTGTCGCCTGGCTTGGCGATGCGCACCAGTTCCCAACGGCCCGCCAGCTTCTCGCCGTACAGGTTGAACAGCAGCTTGCCGGCGGCCATCCCCTCACGCGGGTCGCCGACCGGCTCCCACGTGCCTCGGTCCCAGACGATGACTGAGCCGGCGCCATACTGTTTGGCCGGAATCTCGCCCTCAAAGCTGGCATAGTCGAGCGGATGATCCTCGGTATGGACCGCGATGCGCTTTTCGCTGGGATCGTAGCTGGGTCCCTTTGGCACGGCCCAGCTGAGCAGCGCGCCATCGAGTTCCAACCGGAAGTCGTAGTGCAGTCGTCGTGCCCAGTGTTTCTGAATGACGAAAGAGAGCTTCGGCGTAGCGTCAGATTTTCGCTTGGCACGTCCCGACGGCTCGGGTGTGATCGCGAAATTTCGCTTGGCGTTATAGCGCTCGAGACCACCTTTGCGCGATGTCATGGCACGAGGGGCATTGGGAGTGTGAACAGCCGACGCTGCTTGTAGTGTCGCAGGGCCTAACGATACTCGCCAGGATTCGCGCGTGCCGGCGTCATGACTGCGCCGCAACGATACCCTTGCCAAGGATCGCGTGAACTTCGCGTATCGTGGACGCGTGCATCAGGCCTGCTTCCGTGTCTTCTTGGCTGGTGCGGCGACCGCACTATCGGCACGCTTCGCGCCGCGTCGCGCCGGAGCTTTCGCTTCGTTGACTGACGCTTTGGCCGTAGCCTTCCCCTTGGGCGCGCCAATGCTTTTGCGCAAGGCTTCCATCAGGTCGATGACTTCGGCGCCAGTCGCCGCACCCGGTGTCTCTGGAGCAATCGTGATCGCTTGGCCGGCAATCTTCTTGTCGATCTGAGCCAGGATTCGCTGCTTTTCCTCGTCGGCGTACTCAGCCGGGTCGTACCCCTCCACCGAACCTTGTTCGATCAGCTGCTCCGCCAATGACAGTTCCGCTTTGGAGACATTGACGGGTTCGATATGCAGGTCCGCCATGGAGCGGACTTCATCGGCGTACAGGAGTTGCTGCAGGATCAGGCCGTCGTCGCCGACGCGGATCTGCACCATGTACTGCTTGCCCTTCCAGTTCCATTTCGCCAATGCACATTTGCCCGCGGCACGCAGCGCTTCGGCCAGGAGACTGTATGGCTTTCCGCCCCGCTTGTCCGGGCCCAGGTAATAAGCCTTGTCGTAGTAGATCGGGTCGATGGCGGCGATCGGCATGAACGCGACGATATCGATGGTTTGCTGGGTCGCCTCCTCAAGCGCCTTGAGTTCGCTCGGCTCGAATATCACGTACTTGTCTTTCTCGAACTCATAACCCTTCACCATGTCGGCGCGTTCCACGACGACGCCTTCCCGCTGGCAGATGTATTGCTGTCTCAGACGCGAGCCACAGCCCTTGTGGAGGAAATTGAAGCTGATTGCCGCCTTGCTTTCCGTGGCGGAAAAGACCTTGACCGGTATGGACACCAGTCCGAAGCTGATCGACAACGAGGCGATAGAGCGCGCGGCCATCTGGCACTCCTGGTAAGGGCGGATACCGGCCCGCTCGTTCAAAGCGGGCTTGCCGGCCCGAGAGGACCGGCTGGGCCGCTATGGCGCCTCAGCCGGATATGACTTTGGAAATCAATGACTTCAACCCTTGACGTCTCGCGGGTCATGGCCGAAGGAGTTGCGCTCTCGTATCTGGCCATCTCGACCATGGATTAGCAACTCGACCTTGTCTCGCTTGGCGCGTTCTGTGCCGGCCGAAATGGCGGCCTCCTGGGTGGGATAGGTGGTACGGGCTCCCCCGCCGGCGACTTCGACGGCCCATTCATCACCGGTGGGTACGACGTGGATGTTTGCGGTGGCCATGATGACCTCCTGCGAGCTGGTATGGCTTTAGTCTGCTGCCGGCCAATCTGGTGAACTATCAGCCGGTGTCCTACAAACCGGCTGCGACGCGGCCCATTTCCTTCCTGCTAAGGAATTCCGCGGTCACTTTCCGGGTCTAGTGCCGCGGCACATGCAGTATCCGGCACTGGCAAAAGGCCATCCAGAGCTACGGCAGCGCCACGGCGGTCGGCAGCCTGACGCCTGCACGTGGGGATCGTATGGCGACCAACCGTATGGAAAAACATTCCGTATGGAAAACCATAGCGTGGAGAGCTAGGTCGCAAGCGTCTCCTCGGACCAAGCCTAGGCAGCGACTATCCCGCTGAGCGAGCAGCGACGCTCTGCGCGAGATCGGACAGCCGCCACTACAATGGTGCGTTCAGACAACAGCCACGGTTGACTGCGATGTGCTATTCCGCGCAAATTCACGCCGACTACAGGAAATTCGTCCGGGAATTCGGTGCCCGGGTCAGCTTCGAGCATTTTGTCGAACTCTTCTGGCAGACGCGCCGGGACGGTGGCTGGTCCAAGCTGCCGAAAGCGATGCGTGCCGCGTTCCTGGCTCCGACCGATGAAAAGGCGCGCGCGGTGGCCGACGTGGTTGCGGCGGGTGATCAAGAGCAGGCGATCGCATTGGAGACCGAGCTGTTCCAGCAGAAGACACGGCTGACGACGGCGGAGCGCGCCCTGGCCGCCAAGCCGACCAAGAAGGCGGAGAATGATCAACGCATCGCGACGGACAAGATCGCGCGGGCGCAACGCAATCTTGCCGACCTGCAGCGCACGGATCTGCAGGAGCGTGATTCTCGGATCTTTCCTGGTTACTACGCCCCTGTGATGGTGGTGCAGGATGGCCAGCGGATCGTCATCCCGATGCGCTACCAATGCAGGCTGCCGGGGTGGACGCCAGCGATAGAGCGACAAAAAAACGGTTCATACAACGCTCGCAGGGACAACCTCAAGAAGGCTTGGCGCCAGCTCTATGGCTATCACCACGGCATCATGATCGTCAACGCTTTCTACGAGAATGTCGCTCGGCATCGCCTGGAACAACGCGAGCTGGCGCCTGGCGAGCAGGAGGAGAACGTGGTGCTGGAGTTCAGGCCCGAGCCGCAGCAGGACATGTTGGTGGCGTGCCTCTGGTCGATCAGCAAAGGCGAAGAGGGTGAGGCCGATCTCTATTCCTTTGCTGCCATCACCGACGAGCCGCCCGCCGAGGTGTCGGCCGCAGGGCACGATCGTTGCATCGTGCCGGTCAAGCCAAAGCATGTGGAAGCGTGGTTAAATCCCGACGCGAAAGACCTGGCCGCGCTCGATGCCATCCTGGACGACCGGGACCAGCCCTACTACGAGCACCGCTTGGCGGCATAGGGAACCAAGGACTCCGACCCTGCTGCCGTAGAATCGCTCCCTTCCTGCATTACGCGACTCGGTGTCATTGATGCGTGTTGGTCGACCGATCCCTCCTCCTCTCCAGCCCCTCTGCGCTTACTGCGGCGGGAAGGCGGTGCTTGCCCGCGTGGAAGATGAGACCTATCCCTACCTGGAGGACCACGGGCCTGTATGGATCTGCTCCCCGTGCCAGGCGTGGATCGGCGTGCGCGCGCGAAGCAAGCACCATACCCCGCTTGGCCGGTTGGCCGACGCGGCCTTGCGCGACAACAAGAGCCAGCTGCACGATGCCCTCGAGCCCTTGGTCGCAGCGAAAATGCGGCGCGACGGCGTCAACGCCTTCGAGGCACGAGGCAAGGCCATGAAGTGGCTAATTGCATCACTCCACCTTCCCGTCGACAGTCCCACCATCCATGCCCTGTCGCTTGAGCAGTGCGAGCAGGCCATTCAATTCATCGCCGAGTTCCAGGCTTCACGCGGGCGAGGTCCTTCGGGCGCCTGATGCGGGCGACGTGGATACCGCTAACAGAAATCTCGGCTTGGCGCATGCAGCTCTCCCAGCATGGGCGACAAATCGACAAAACGTTGCGCGATCAGATGTCGCACCTCGCCTTCGCATTGCCACTGGCCATAGACACCGAGCAGGGAGGCCGTCAATACCTCCCGGCGGAACTTCTCCAGCACGGACGGCCAGACGATGACGCTGACGGTGCCCGTCTCGTCTTCCAGCGACAAGAACACCACGCCCTTGGCCGTGCCCGGGCGCTGCCGCACCGTCACGATGCCGCAGCCACGCGCCGTCTGCCGCGTCGCATAGGTGGAAAGCACGTCGGCGGGCACAAAGCGCAGCGCGGTAAGCTTGTGCCGGAGCAGGGCAAGCGGGTGCCGGTTCAGCGTGAGCCCAAGTGAGCGATAGTCGCTGACGAGTTCCTCGCCTTCGGTCGGCGGTGAGAGTTCTGGTATTGGCTCGTCCAGATCGGCGGGCCGTAACAAATCCTTGTCTGGAACTGCGGCCGCCGCCTGCCACATCGCCTGACGACGACTACCGGTGAGGCCGATCAACGCATTGCCAGCGGCCAGTACATTGACATCGTGCCGGTCTAATGACGCTCTGCGAGCGAGATCCTTGACAGAGGCAAAGGGCCGGATTGCGCGTGCCGTTTCGATACGTTCAGCGGATTCGCTGCGCATGCCTCTGAGCTGCGAGAGGCCCAGGCGTACCGCCGGCGCCGACCCATCGTGATGCTCCAGGCTGGCGTCCCAGCCACTGACCGTCACATCGACAGGAAGTACGGTAACGCCATGGCGCCTGGCATCCTGCACCAGCTGCGACGGCGTGTAGAAGCCCATGGGCTGGCTATTGAGCATGGCGCAGAGGAAGGCGGCGGGCTCGTGGCACTTGAGCCAGGCACTCGCATAGACCAGCAGGGCGAAGCTCGCGGCATGGCTTTCCGGAAAGCCATACTCGCCAAAGCCCTGGACCTGCCGGAAGATATTCTCGGCGAATTCGGCATCGTAGCCGCGCTCGAGCATGCCCGTCACGATGCGCTCGTGATATCGCTCCAAGCCACCCTTGCGCTTCCAGGCTGCCATGGCACGGCGCAGCTGGTCCGCTTCGCCGGCGGAGAAACCAGCGGCGAGCATGGCCACCTGCATCACCTGTTCCTGGAAGATCGGCACGCCAAGGGTCCGGGACAAGGCCTGCTCCATCTGCGGGCTCGGATAGCTGACCGGCTCCAGTCCCTGCCGGCGGCGCAGGTAGGGATGCACCATGCCACCCTGGACCGGCCCGGGCCGGACGATCGCCACTTCGATGACGAGGTCGTAGAAGGTGCGCGGCTTCATGCGAGGCAGCATTGACATCTGCGCGCGGGATTCGATCTGGAACACGCCGATCGTATCGGCGCGCGAGATCATCTCGTAGGTCTTCGGATTTTCCGCCGGGATGTCCTGCAGTTCAAACACTTCACCGCGTTGCTGCGACACCAGATCCAGGGCTCGCCGGATCGCAGACAGCATGCCAAGCGCGAGCACGTCGACTTTGAGCAGCCCCAAGGCATCGAGGTCATCCTTGTCCCACTGGATCACGCTGCGATCGGCCATGGCTGCGTTTTCGATCGGCACCAGCCGGGAAAGCTTGCCGCGCGCGAGCACGAAGCCGCCCGTGTGCTGAGAAAGGTGGCGTGGGAAGCCGAGCAATGACACGGCCATGTGAGCCCAGCTTTGGGACAGCTCCGCTTCCGTATCCACGCCGCTCTCACCGAAACGCCTGAGCAGGTCTGCTTTGCTGTCGAACCAGTGGTGGGACTTCGCCACCAGGTCGACGATGGCGGGGTCCACGCCAAGCGCCTTGCCGGTGTCGCGCAGGGCGCTGCGAGGGCGGTAGGTCGTGACCGCCGCGGCCAGTGCGGCCCGATCGCGTCCGTACTTGCGATACAGGTACTGGATCACTTCCTCGCGGCGCTGGTGTTCGAAGTCGACGTCGATGTCGGGCGGCTCGGCGCGCTCTTTGGAGATGAAGCGCTCGAACAGCAGATTGCCGCGTGCCGGGTCGACTTCGGTGATACCCAGACAGTAGCAGACCGCCGAATTGGCGGCAGAGCCGCGCCCCTGGCACAGAATGCCGTTGGAGCGGGCGAACTTCACCACATCATGCACGGTCAGGAAGTAGAACTCGTAGGCCATGTCGCGGATCAACGCGAGTTCATGCTCGAGCTGCTGCTGAACGGCAAGGGGGATGCCAGCCGGGTAGCGGCGATGCGCGCCGACATAGGCCTCTTCCCGCAGATAGTCGGCGGGCGTGACGCCGTCCGGGACCACTTCTTCGGGATACTCGTAACGCAGTTCGTCCAGCGAGAATTGGCACAGGTTGGCAATGTGGACCGACTCGGTCAGGTAGCGGTGCGGGTAAATGTTGGCGAGCCGCAAGCGGGAGCGCAGGTGCTGCTCGGCATTCGGCAGCAGGTCATAGCCGCACTCGGGAACCGGGCGATGCACACGGATGGCGGTCAGCACGTCGTGCAGCGGCTTGCGCGAGCGCACGTGCATCGTCACGTTGCCAGTGGCGACAAGGCGCAGGTGATGGCGCGCCGCGGCGGCCTCGACCGTGCCACGATGAATATCGTCCATGGGCTTGTAGAGCAGGCTCAATCCCATCCAGACCCTGCCGGCAAAGGTCGCGCTCACCCAAGCCGATTGCGCCTCCAGCTTCTCGGCCGCCGCGCCATACTCCGGCGTGAACACGACCAGGCAGTCCGGCAGCCCCTTCAGGTGCTGGTACGGCGCTTCGGGCGCGGCCAGATCGCGCGGCGTCAGCACATACGCACCCTTGGCAGCACGCATGCGCGCGAGCGTGATCAACTCGCACAGGTTGCCGTAGCCTTCGCGGTTACGGGCGAGCGCCAGGAACGAGAGGGCGGGAGAGCCATCGGCGTTCTGCAGCCGGAACCAGGTGCCGACCACCAGGCGAACGCCGGCGTTCTTCGCCTCGGTGTGGGCGCGCACGATCCCCGCCAGCGAGCACTCGTCAGTGATGGCGAGCGCGTGGTAGCCCAACTGGGCGGCGCGTTCGGCGAGTTCTTCCGGTCGGGATGCACCGGCGAGAAAGGAGAAGTTGGAGCGGCAGTGCAGCTCCGCGTAGGCGGGCAGACCTGCCGTGGTGTTGAGGTCCATGGCGTTTCAGGCGTTTCAGCCGAAGAGACCATGCAGATACCACCGCGCCTCGTCGCCTTCGCGGCTACCCATGCGTTCCTGGAAAATCCAGTAGCAGGTATGGTCCTTCGCCTCCGCCACGAAATAGTCACGAGTCACCAGCTGGCCTCCCCACCAGCCCGACTCGATGCGCTCGGGTGGGGAAACGATATGCAGGGGCGAACCGTAGAAGGGGCGGTGGTCGCGCTCAATCAGCGGCACCGGCTTACCGAGCAGCCAAGCGGGACGGGGCAAGCCAGCGGGCACCGTTACGCTGGCCGGCTTGTCGGTGGCCGCCTGCCAGTCGTTGGCGACTTCCGGGCGATAGTCGGCACGCAAGCACGGCTGGCGGACATGGTCAGCGCCCAGGCGCGCCACCAGCAGTTCGAGCAGGCGTGCGTGGTCCGCGGGCGTGCCGCCCGGCTCGGGAAACAACGAATCGCTGGGCGGTGCCACCGGCTCGGTCTCGACGGCAGACACCGCGACGGCGATCATCGGCGCCTCGACCGTCAACCGTGCGAGGCGCTCTTTGAGCAGACGTACCAAATGCTCTTCATGCCAGTTGGGCTCGGCCAGCGCAATCTCGATCTTCGTGGGCGCGATGGCGGCGCAGCCGCGCTCGTGGCGCAGTTCAATCCCAAAGCGCTTGATGGCCAGGTGCCGCGCGGTCAGCCAGCCGACCATCTGGACCAGCAAGCCACGGATGTAGGCGAGGGCAGCCTCGGCGCTCTCTATCCTGTCCGGAAGATCCACTGCGGCGTCAAACGATGGTGGCGCTTCGATCCATTCGAAGACTTCCGGCGCTTCCCCATGGGCGCGATCCAATGCCTCCAGGATGGCGGCGCCGCAACGGCGCTGCAGGCCTGCGCGCGGCAGCCGGCGCAGGTCGCCCAGCGTGCGGCAGCCGAGTCCATCCAGCCAATCGTCGAACGGCCGCGCCGCTGGCAAGACCGCAACGGGCAGGTTGGCGAGCTGTCGCCCCAATGAGGGCTGACGCAGCGCCACGCCTCCGCCAACGCGGGCGAGCAGCCACGCCCCTTCGGCAGTGGGGGCGCATCCCGCGACAGGACTGAAGCCCATTGACGTCACGGCCGCCAGCATTCGCTGCCGCAGCTTGCGGGCACCGCCAAAGAGTCGCAGCGTGGTACTGACGTCGACCAGCACCGCTGCCTCCTCGGATGCAGCGACATTGGGCGAGAACTGCAGCAGCGCCATCGTGACGCGCTCAAGCGCCGCCAGCTCCGCGCAAGTGTCGCGGTCAAAGAGAATGGTCTGCGGCGCGATCGTCTGTACGCCGCCGCGTCGCATGCCCAGCTTCACGCCGGCCGCCATGGCCAGCGGCGACGCCAAGCGCACGCGCTCCTTGTCCAGGACAGCAACCGCCAGCTCAGTGGACCAGTTCGGCCGGAACACTTCGAGGGGCAGGGACGACAGGCGCAGGCAGATCCACAGGCGCAGCATGGCGATACAACAGAATGGGGGAGGGCTGCAGGGTGACGTCAAGCGGCGATTCCTGCTGCGGGCCGCGACGCTTCACGAACTGCACGCGAATGCCGTCCGATGCGGGCTCCAAGGCGAGGCGCAGCGGCGCCGGCGAAGCATCGCGTGCGCAGGCCGTTGGTCGAACCACGAAGAACAGGACATCCGAGGCTTGGGCGGCAAGGTTGAGACGCCGAAGCGCATCGTTACGCAGGTGCGACTGCCAGAGCACGAGTGCGCCGCAGGTCCCGGCGCGCAAGATCTGCTCAGCAGCCCATAAAGCGTCAGCGGTGTGCCGGGTGTCGATCCAGAGAATCTGGGCGGGTGGGACGCCCCAGTTCGCGAGTGCCAGCGCTTGCGGCGCGTGCGGCGGCGCCAACAGCGCGACGGGGCGGTTGGCGCGCGCGACAAGAGCAGGGCGTAGCAGGCGCAGCTCGCCAATACCGGGCTGGCGCTGCAGCAACTCCGTCAGGCAGCCGACTGGCCACCCGCCGCCTGGCAGCTCCTTGTCGAGCGACGGGTACCCGGTCGGAACAGTGCGTGCGCTGCCTCGGGCAAGCTGGGCTGCGAGCCACAACGATGGGTGAATGGTTTCTGGGGCGACGGATAGCATGGTGGGCTCCTGCCACCAGTGTACTGTATATCCATACAGTGGTCATCTGTACGAAATGCATGCGGCAACCTCCTCGAAGAAGTCAACCGTCAGTTGTCACGTAACAATCGACAGCTTCCGAACGTTCAAAGCGCCTTATGCGATACTTTACCCATCCTCGCCGACATAACATCCTATTCTTCAGAAGTGCGTTGGGGCTGCCAAAGCTAAAGGGGCAGGCATGCGGCTAGCTGACTTTATCTTGCGCGATATGAAGCACATTTTGGCGGAATGGGAGGCGTTCGTGGCCACCCAACTGCCTGCCGCCCGGAATCTGGATTCCCTCGCCCTGCGCGACCACGCCCCGCAGATCCTCCAAGCCATTGCCAAAGATCTTAGGACCCCGCAAACGAGCGAGGCGCAACGCGAAAAATCCTTGGGACGAGCCTCGAAGGTGCCCGGTGCGCCGGACACTGCAGCCCAAATTCACGCCATCATCCGGGCGCGCGGTGGCTTCAACATCAACCAGTTGGTCGCCGAGTACCGGGCGCTACGCGCCAGCGTGCTGCGTTTGTGGATGGACCAATTTGAATTGGTCGCCGCGGACCTGGATGACGTGATGCGATTCAACGAGGCGATCGATCAGGCCGTCGCGGAATCCGTGGATTTTTTCAATGCGGAAGTTGAGCAGTCTCGTAATCTGTTGTTGGGAATGCTTGGGCACGATCTGCGCAGTCCTCTGCAGACCATCCAGATGACCGCCTCCTATCTGGCGGCGCTGAACGCCGGGGAGAAGGTGTCGGAGGCGGCAGCACGGCTCATTCGCAGCGGTGCCAGCATGAATTCCCTGCTGGATGACCTGTGCGATTTCAACCGAATGAAACTCGGTTTGGGTATCAACATCGCTCCCATTGAGATCGACCTGGCTCACGTCGTTGGCGATACCGTAGATCAGTTGCGGGCAGCGCATCCAGACCGCCGCATCGACCTCGAGATGAAGGGCAACGTGCAGGGCGCTTGGGATGGTTTGCGGCTGCAGCAAGTGGTTTCCAATCTGGTGCTCAACGCGATCAGATATGGCGCGCCAGACGCTTCGGTCCGCGTTGTAGTCACTGGTGACGACACCGAAGTTCATCTCGCGGTGAGGAACAGCGGCCCCGCTATTGACCAGCTGACGCTGGAGCGAATGTTTGACCCGCTAAGCAGAGGTCCGGATCAGGAAGACAAGCACGCGGGCGGGCTCGGGCTCGGCCTGTATATCGCGAGCGAAATTGCCAGGGCCCATCACGGGTCAATCGACGCCCGCTCCGACCAGGCAGAGACGGCGTTTGAGGTGCGTCTGCCGCGTCGAGCATTCCAAACGACTTGAGTGGTGCGTTCGCTTTGCCTGCCCGGGCGTCGTGCAGTGCCGTCGCGATTTGCCCCGGCACACGGCATCGTCAGGTTCCTGTCCGAATGCGGGACCGGGATTTTGTCGTCGCGGCGACGGCCGGTGCCGCCGGGATCGGCTCGAACAGTGCCTCGATGTCCTCGGCGGAGAATTTGACGGCGCCGGCGGCATCCTCCGACAGGATCGCCTCGGCCAGCGCGGCTTTCTGCGCTTGCATCGCGACGATTTTCTCCTCGACGCTGCCCCCGGTGATCAGCTTGTAGACGAACACGGGCTTGTCCTGGCCAAGACGGTGAGCGCGGTCCGTGGCCTGATTTTCCACGGCTGGATTCCACCAGGGATCGTAGTGAATGACGGTGTCAGCCGCCGTCAGGTTCAGCCCAACACCACCGGCCTTCAGGCTGATCAGGAAAAGCGGTACCTCGCCTTGCTGGAAGCGTTCGACCGGGGTGATGCGATCCGCCGTGTCCCCCGTCAGCATGACATAGGGAATGCCGGCGTTTCGCAGGGCTGCGGCAATGAGATCCAGCATGCTGGTGAACTGGGAGAACAGCAGGATACGACGATCTTCCTCGATCAGTTCGGGCAGCATGTGCAGCAGCAGCTCAAGCTTGGCCGATTCCTTGATCCGAGCCGCCTCTTTGATCTTGACGAGCCGCGGATCGCAGCAAACCTGGCGCAGTTTGAGCAGCGCCTCTAGCACGATGATGTGGCTGCGCGCGAGACCCTTTGCCGCGACGGCAGCCCGCACCTTTTCCTGCATGGCAGCGCGCACCGTCTCGTACAGATCGCGTTGCGCGCCTTCGAGCTCCACCGTGCGCACGATCGTCGTTTTCGGGGGCAACTCGGTGGCCACCTCATCCTTGCGCCGGCGCAGCATGAATGGCCGGATGCGCCGCGCGAGCAGGTCGCGTCGAACGGTATCGCCGCCCTTTTCGATGGGAGTGCGCCAGCGTCGCGTGAAGTCCTCGCGGGTACCGAGAAAGCCGGGCAGCAGGAAGTCAAACTGGGCCCACAATTCACCGAGATGGTTTTCGAGTGGCGTGCCTGTCAGGCAGAGGCGGTGTCGCGCACGCAGTGTGCGGATGGTCGCGGCGGACTTGGTGGCAGCATTCTTGACGTATTGGGCCTCGTCCAGAAGCAGCAGGTGAAAGTCGTGGTCGGCAAGGATTGCCTCGTCACGCCACAGCAACGCGTACGTGGTCAGGATCAGGTCGTGCTCGCCAATCTGGGCAAAGCGATCGTGACGCTGGGGGCCGTGCAGATCCAGGACGCGCAGCGTCGGCGTGAAGCGTTGGGCTTCCTCGCGCCAGTTGTGCACGAGGGTCGTCGGCACGACGATCAGCGCAGGCCGGTCCAGCCGGCCCCGTTCCTTTTCCGTAAGGATGTGCGCCAGGGCCTGGATCGTCTTGCCCAGTCCCATGTCGTCGGCTAGCACGCCGGACAACCCCTGCTCGCGCAGGAACTGCATCCAGGCAAGCCCCTGGCGCTGGTAAGCACGCAGTTCGGCCGTCAGGCCGCGCGGCAGGGGCACGTCTGCCATCCCGGGCCCCGCCATCAGGCGCTGCGCGAGCTGCCGGATCGATGCCGCGCCGTCAAACTGCCAGCGTCCAGTCTGATCCAGGGCATGGAGCCGGGCCGCATCCCACTCGGAAATGCGCATACCGGTGCTGAGGGCGTCGAACAGGTCGATCAGCACGCGCACGACGGGTTTCAGCCGGTCGGCACTCAGGCGCAGCCGCTCGTTGCGCTCGGTCTTCAGATCAATCGCTTCGTCGTCGGGGATGCCATCCAGCCTGCCTGACAACCAGCGCGAATCCCGGCGAAAGAGGTCCGCCAGCAGCGGCTCCAGATGCACCGTACGGCCGTTGACAGTGATGCCCATCTCGACGTCGAACCAGCCATCACCGGTCTGACGCAGGCGGCCGTCAATGGCCTCGATCTCAATCACGTTGTGCCGAAACGCGTCCGTCATGACGACGCGCCAGCCACTGGCGCGAAGCGCTGGCAGCAGCGCCTTCACGAGGCTTGGCCAGCTGGCGTTGTCCTCGGGGCCGAGCATGTCGGCCGGAAACGGGGCGGGCCCAAAGACACGGTCGGCCCGAATCTTCCGGAACCCGGCCTGTTGCAGCTCAGTCAGACGCTTGCGCTCGAGATCGGCGTCCCGTTTGATCTGGACAACCTCGCCACCGGTGGTTTGGAGGAGGGTGGTGCTGCTGTGCGCCGGGAGGCTGTGTCCTGCGTAATCAAAGCTGACCGTCGCAAAATCCTGCGCCGAGGCCCATGTCGACAACGTGTCCAGGGCCAGGACGGGCACCGGCGCACAGTGGATGCTTCGCACAGACGCCGTTTCATGCGCAGGCGGCATCGGGAGTTCGGGCGCCACTTCACGCAGCACATTCCCAACCAGTGCGGCCTCGTCCAGCGTAATAGCCGGCATGGACAGGAAATCGGCGAGCTGCTCCGAGGGCCAAGGCATCGCCAGGAGGCCGGCTTCACCAGAATCCGCGTCGACGTACCAGCACGGCTGGGTGCTCGTCAGCAACAGGGAAGCGGGGGGCTCGGCTTGCAGGAGCGGCCGCACGCGCGTGTCGGGCTGCGTCTGCCAAGTCAGCTGCGCGCTGCGCGGGGCTCCGACGTGCAGCGCACAGTGCGTGCCGGGATAGTGAGAACCCGCGGGGGAAAAGGAAGCAAAGGCACGTCCGGTTGCCATCATTTGCTCCAGGATGACGGCACCGGTTGCGCCCCGCAGGCCAAAACCACTCATATAGGAGGCATGCGAGCGGCCCAGCCACAGCCCGCGCAGGATCGGCAGATCCTCTTCGGTGATGAATTTCGGGGGCTCGACCAGCGCTTTCTCGACGTTTTGCCACGGATCGTCAAGCGAGCGAATCGTACCGTCGGCGCTCACGCGTGCCTTGTAAATCGTTACCTCGCCGCCGCGGTACGATTGGCCGATCACGTAGGCCAGGGCATGCGTGGGCTTGGACGGCTTCTTCTTGGCCGCGGGATTGGCGGCCGTGCGCCTGGCACGAAAGCCTTCAAGCCAGCTCACCAGTTCCGCGCGCACGCCGGTGGACGGTGGCTTCGGCTGGTGCGCCAGCCCGGCGATCAGCAGTGCTGCCACATGCTTGCAGTCGACCCCGACTGGACACGTGCATTCGCCTTCCACCCACATGTCGTCGTCGATGTCGTGGAAATGCGCACGCACGTCATAAGGACGCGTGCGGGTGCCTTGCACCAGGCCCGCCAGGGTGTCCTCGTCGATCCAGCGCAACTTCGAGACGGCACTCGCATAGGCGCGTGCCTTGGACACCGTGAAGGAATCCAGCCATTGCGCGATTTGCCTGGAATCGTAGGAGACTGACATCGACTGAAGGAGGCGGGTTGACAACGCCGGGAGCATTCTACGCGGCTGGACGCCCGGTTGGTAAGGCAGCGGATGGCCTTCCACCGTGGTGGGCTGAGCAGTCTCGGAGGTCGACAGGCTGGCGATCGCTTTCCGGGTGCAGGACGGGCGCAAGCTAGTCGCCTATGGGGCGAAACCGATGCGCCAGTTGGCAAGGTGCGGGACGAGCCAAAGTGCCGAATGAATGGTCGTTTCTGGAGAAGGGAAATGGCAGGGAAGGGGCCGGACGCTCAAGATTGGTAGGCGCTGTTTCACCGGGTCAGGCAGCGCAGCGGTGTGTGCTACGATGAGCGCGAAAAAGTGGCTTTTTCTTCACCAAAATATGCACCATTACATCACGCCAGCGTTGTTGGCCGACCTTTTTTCAGGTGAAGCGGTCGACCCTGCGCGGGTCAGCATCACCGAACCCGTGTCGGTCGATGCCGGCATCGAGGTGATCGGCATCCCCTTTGGTCTGGTCCGCTTCGTGGTGTTTTTCGCCGACTTGCTGGCCTACGCCGGTGGCGACCCGGAGTGGGTGCAAGAGACCGCCGACGAATGGGCCGGTGGCTTCCGGCCGGACCCGGACGCGCGTTTGGTTAAGTTCATGCGCGCCGAGGCCGACGCTGACACCATGTTCGACCCTCAACACTGGCCGCTGCCAGACGCGCGCATGATCTGGCAGTTCTGCGACGTGCTGGCTAGGGCACTGGTGATACATGCGGTCGAGCTGCCGACTGTGAGACAGTACTTCTATATGCCGCAATCTGGACAGCTGGACTTGCTTTACAATAGGCTTGCTAGACGCTTTGCGTCTGGGCTCTATAGTCTGCGCTTCCGGTGCGTGACCCAACCGAACCGGGACACAGGAGGTTTCTATGGCTTTGAACGCACGTAATCCGCTGCCGGCCCGCCCAGCAAAGCCCGGCAAGGCGAGCAAGCAGCTGCGCCCTGCTGTGGTAGTGATGCAGAAGCGCGGCCTCCAGACCCTACTGTCGCAGGCTGACACCGCTGCGGAGCACGGCCAAACACATTCGACGGTTCGCATCGCGTACACCGGTACGTTGCGCGTGCGCGCGGTGGTCGCCGGCAAGCAGTGACTAGCGTCACGTAGGTAGTGGCCCGGCCAGAGCGAGCCTCCCAGAGCGGGAGGCTTTTTTCTTTTAGCGCTTGGGTGAACGCTGGGGCAGCTGCCAACACTAATCCCGACTTTTCACTGCCAACTTAAAAGGATCTATGGACGTCAAGTCAATAGACCACTTGTCCGAGGACGAGATGGCCGCTGTCGCAGCGCCCCTGTAACGCGATCGACTAAGCACTTTCGAGCTACTCGCCGGCTCAAATCGCGGCGCCATTGCCCTGCACCAGGAAGTCAATCAGGAGCACTCCCAAAGATCTCGGAGGGCAGGTGCTGGTCGAATCCCGCCCGCTCTGACTTGATTTCTTGAGGCAAGCGAGCCCCCCGTCGCTGTCGTTCATTGTCGTCAAAACGGCAATTGTCGTTTTAACGACAATGAACGACAATGCCCACATGATTACCTTCGACGATATCGAGATCCGCCGGCCCGAACTGGCGAAATCTTACCTGCAACTGCTCCAGGCTCAGCCTGGCCGGCCAATTGCGCTATTTGCACCACGGCGGGTCGGCAAGACGTTCTTCCTGGACCAGGATCTCACTCCTGTATCCCGAAAAGCGCGGTTCGTTCCCGTTTATGCGGATCTCTGGTTGAATCAAGCTGCGCCATTGGCAGCAATCAACCATGCGTTGGAAGAAGCGCTGGATGATCTCACTGTGCCCACGACCCGCGCCGGAAAGATCGGGAAAACACCCGTCAAGAAAATTGGGATGCTCAGCGCCAGTGTTGAGCTGGGCGACGAGCCCACCAGGCGCAAGCTGCCCGACGATCCTGCACTCCGGTTTGACACGCTGGTCGCGCGGCTGGCGTCGCAATCTGGCCATACAATTCTGTTGATGTTGGACGAAGTGCAAGTGCTGGCCGAGCTCGCCGACGGTCGATCGGCCATCGCTACGATCCGAGCGGTTCTGCAGAAGCGCAAGCGAGACGTCCTTGCGGTTTTTACGGGTTCCTCGCAAGAGGCCTTGGCAGCGATGACGGTCGCTTCCGGCGGACCGATGTATCAATTTGCCCAGTTGCTCGATTTTCCCACCCTGGGTATCGAGTACCCCAAGGCCCTGGCCAAACACTTTGCATCAGTGCACGCCGACAAGACCCTTGATGTCGACGATCTTGTGAAAGCATTCGAGTTTCTCGGCCACAAGCCCGCATTGATGAAGGACCTGGTGAAATGGATGTCGGCCGAGGGCGTGACGGACGTGCAGTTCGCCCTGAATCGGTTCGTTCAAGACGGACGACTTATCGCGGGCTGGGAAGGTCTGCTGGCAAGCCTACAGCCATTTGAACAGGTATTACTGAGCGTCATCGCGAAGGGTCACGCACCGTTCGCGAAGGGCACGATTACATTGCTCAACAAAGACCCACGTTTCACCGTTTCGGTGTCGAAGGTCCGTGCCGCGCTGGAACGCCTGCGCAAGTCCGGTGTTCTGGCCAAGACGGCGGGTCGCGGCTACCTCATAGATGACACGTTGTTCGCCGAGTTTCTGAAACGTCATTAAGACCGGTTGGGGTTGCTAGAGCAATCCAGCGGGGGATCGTTTCGCACGCGATTGACGCAAGATGGGCGCACGGGTCGCGCCCAGAATAGCATTGTTATATGGCATCACAATTTAACATAAAAAATATTACGCGAAAAATTGCTTATAGCGCACTTTCACAGCGCGCAGTCTGCGGAAGACTCGGGCCCAGGCCCACATGACCTATGGTCGCTGCCTTTCCTGCGCCGTCTGCATAGCGTTGTCGGTTTCCTGCAGTGAATGAAGAAAATCGCCCACTATTGCGACGCACTCGTCGAAGCTCCTGTTGAAACCAATCCGCTGGATCCTGCCAAACTGCTCGCGCATGAGCGGCGGGCCAGCCTCAACCTGTTCCCGGAAGGCTGCAGCGTGTCGAAGCAGAAACGGCGCCGCCCGCACGAGCGCTAAGGGCTCTTGCTCGACCACGACGGCCAGGTCAAAAAGATCACGCGCGGTGGCCCGATCGCCGCGGTGGTAGAGCTTCTTGGCAACGATCTCGGCAGCGGTTTCCACGTTGACGGGTTGCCCCAGGATCTCCCAGACCTCGAATGGCTCGTCGGTCAGGTTGGGCGATGCCACGACGTCGACTTCACCAGCGTCGAGGACCAATTTCACAAAATTACCCTGCTCAACATAGTCGCTCGTAATGTTCTCCGCAGCCTCGCTCAAACGCGGCGTCACGAACCCTAGGTATTGAGGATCCGGTACAAAGAGGTCGATATCACGGGAAAACCGATGGCGGTACCGGAGCATTAGGACCGTGCCTCCCCCAAAGGTCCAGAAAGGCTCGATGCCTCCGTGCTTTCTGACCTCGTCCATCAGCGTGAATGCGTGCGGGAACAGGCTTTCCCAGATGTCACCCTGAAGTTCAACCTTCATGCCCACAGGCCTCCACGTGTAGCCATCAAGGACTGCGCGAGCCGCCTGAGGTTCTTCCAAATGTCGGCCGGATTCTGGTGCCGCTTATTCGCAACTTCGGCAACTACTTTGGTCACCAGTTGTAGTGGTGCCTCATCCAAAACTTGGGCGATTTGCGGACGATACTCTGATGGCACTTCGCCGGTGGCGAGGGCGTGTTCCAACTCGTCCGGCGTAAGCTCGCCTGTGTAGCTGACGTTGGCGCCCTTTGCGGCCATCCATAGTGCGCGGGTCGGCGTGCCTTTGGCCTGACGACTGGCTTCAGGGTCTTTTATATCAAGCGCGAGTCCAAGCACGTCCATCAGCCGCCCGAGCGACTGGAGCGTCGCATTAACGGTGCCATGCTCAATGCCGTTAAGAGACTGACGCGACAGTTCGGCCATATCAGCCAGTTGCTGTTGGGTCAGGCCAAGCGCAATCCGCTTCCGTTGAATTGCGCTGCCCACGAGTGCTGGGTTCATGCCGACAACCTCCATACTTTTGTCAAGTATAGACGACACAGGGGCTAACACATATATCTGTTAGCCCTCTTGAAGCCACAATTCTAGGGACGATGGGCACGCTGGAGACGCTCGACCGGTTTGTTCATAGTCCAAACTGGTTCTTATGTCGCATCCAAGGCCAACGACGCATTGGCATGCGAATCCGAGATCGCCAATGCACTGACCCCGCAAGTCACTGACTTCGCCTCGATGGCCGGCGTGATCGGCCAGCGAAGCCGCCGCAGCCTGATCGTCGTGTTGGAAGAATTCCAGTATTTCACGCAGGCGAGGCTCTGGCCTTCAATTCATTCCTGCAGGAGCAAGTGGCCCGCACCACGCCCGCCCTCCCCGCTCGCATGCTCTCGGTCTTCGAAGAGCCGAGCGTCCCACCGCACTCCACTTGGTCAGGCGCGATTGACGTTTCCACATGCTGTTCCCTCGCTGCCTCCGCCGAGCGCGTGAGGCCTCCCTGTTCGAGCCAAGGCAAATGAGCCTTGGTAACGCCAGCATCGTCAAACCCAGTCCGTCCACACACGCAGACGCCCTTGACGTTTTCCAGCTTGGACAGCATGCCGAAGGGCACCCGCAATGCCTCGCCGCCTGGAAAATGGGTACCCCATCCTCAGCCCGGATGTCTCGAATTCGGTCGCCTAGCGGCCGAACGGTGCGAATTGTCACGCGCGACAAGTGCTTCGGATCAGGGCGTGATCGCGGCATGCCACTGGTAGCCCGCAATTGATAGTTTCAGGGGAGCTTGGCGGTTAATTGCATTTAAATTTCGACATGGACGTCACGCTTGGCAGGGCCCGCAGCCAAGCACTGGCCGCGCTGCGTATCTCCTGCTTCACTTAGGTGGGATCCTCATACTGCGCCAATTTTTTGGCGCAGTTTAATAAACTGCGCCAAAATGGCGCCATTCCTCAAGCGAACTGCGCCACACTCCATATGTCCTCTGCCCACGCCCTGCTAGACAGCATTCGGAAAGCCCCCGCTGGATTGATGCTCGCCGAGTTGCTAGCCCAGCATCCCGACGTTGCGCGGCGGACAGCCCAACGTTGGATCAGCCAATGGATCGATGGCGGACAGATCACGGCGATCGGCGAAGGACGCGCCCGTCGCTATTTCGTGGCGAAAACGACAGAGCTTGCCACGACCGCGCCTGAGCGGGACCGCTTCCCGAGTTATATCCCGCTTTCCGCGGACAGCCGCGACATCGTGGCCTATATCGATCAGCCCCCGAAAGCGCGCAAGCCTGTGGGCTACCAACGCGACTTCCTTGACGCCTATCAACCCAATGTCACACGGTACCTTTCGGAATCGCTTCGGCGTCAGCTACACAAGATGGGCAAGACCGCACAGGCTGATGCCCCCGCTGGAACCTATAGCAGGGCAATTCTGAACCGGCTGCTGATCGACCTGTCATGGGCATCGAGTCATTTGGAGGGCAACACCTATTCCCGCCTGGACACCCGTGAGCTGATTGAGCACGGGAAGGCAGCGCAAGGCAAGGCGGCCATCGAAACCCAAATGATCCTCAACCACAAGACGGCCATCGAACTGCTGGTGGAGAACATCGGTACGGTCGGTTTCGACCGCTATACCTTGATGAACCTGCATAGCGCCTTGTCGGAGAACCTGTTGCCCAACCCTGCCGATGAAGGCCGGATTCGCCAGCACGCCGTGGACATTCGCCAAAGTGTTTACCGCCCCCTGTCAGCACCACAGCAAATTGAGGACGCACTAGATGCCCTGCTCGAGAAGGTGAATCAAATTGCTGATCCCTTTGAACAATCATTCTTCGTGATGGTGCACCTGCCATACCTGCAGCCATTCGCGGACGTCAACAAACGCACCTCGCGCCTGGTGGCCAATCTGCCGCTGTTCCGTGCAAACCTTTGTCCGCTGACGTTCCTGGATGTGCCGGAGCAAGCTTATAGTCGCGCCATCCTTGGCATGTATGAGATGACCCGCGTGGAGTTGCTGCGCGATCTCTACGTTTGGGCCTACGAGCGCTCAACGCAAGAGTACTTGGCCATCAAGCAAGATCTGGCGGAACCCGATCCGCTACGCCTTGCTTGGCGCGATGTGATCAAACAAACGATCCGTGACGTCGTGCTGCAACCCGATCACGATGCGCTATCCGTGATTCGCCAGGTCGTCATGGCAAAAGTGCCAGAGGCTGATCGTGACAATGTGCAAGCACTGATCGTAGAAGAGCTCCGGCGGCTGCACGAGGGCGTACTGGCCCGCTACGGCTTGCGCCCCTCGGAACTCGATGCTTGGAAGACATCCCAGGCGGCGGGGCCACCCAACTGATTACATTGCCGCCGCGTGACCAAGCTCTACAATATGCACGCTGCCCATAGTGATCGCGGCGTGGAAACTTGTCCCGAATCCGCGGATTCTACGAAGCCGAAGCCCTGCGTCGCGGCTGGTCGGAGGCTAAACGACGCAGGGAGCGGCGAGTGAAGGCGCGGCCTGGAACTGCATTGTCGGACGTGCCGCTCAGACGCGAACCGGTGTGCGCCCGCGCTGCTACCAGCGACGCGAGCGCGGATCTTCCACAGTAAGAGCATGTCAATGTCGGACGTAAAGCCAAAGGCCGCCCACAAATCCTCTTCCTCCTGGAGCGATGTCAAAGCCAAGCTGGCCGACTTCGACCGTGCCGGCCTGATCGGGCTGGTACAGGCCCTGTATGCGGCAAGCAAAGATAACCAGGCCTTCCTGCACGCCCGGTTTGGGTTGGGCGGCGATGTACTCAAGTCATACAAGGTGACCATCGACCGCTGGCTGTGGCCGGATGTATTCAAGAACCAAGACACGTCGGTGGCCAAAGCGAAGAAGGCGATCTCGGACTACAAGAAGGCCATTGGCCAGCCTGATGGGTTGGCCGAACTGATGGTGTTCTATTGTGAACGGGCGTCCGGCTTCAGTGCCGACATTGGTTTCCAGGACGATACCTATTTCGACGCCTTGGTACGGATATTTGAGCAGTCGCTGAAAATGATCGCTGCCTTGCCAACTACACAGCAGCCGGCACTTTGGGCACGCCTGACCAAGGTGCGATGCATCAGTGACGATTTCGGCTATGGTGTGAGCGATGACATGGACGAATTGCTGGCCGAATATGGCGTCGATGGCTGACGATGCGCTCGCCGCGCTGCAAGCCGAAAACGCCCGTCTGATCGCGCTGCTGGAAGCGCATGGCATCGAATGGCGCATGCCGCCGAAGCCGGCGACTTGCGTTCAGGAGGCGGAACAGCGCCATCTTTCCACGAGCGAGAAGGTCGCGCTGTTCCGGCGGCTGTTTCGCGGTCGCACGGATGTCTACCCGATCCGCTGGGAGAGTAAATCCACGGATAAGTCTGGTTACGCGCCAGCTTGCGCCAACGAATGGCGCGCCGGCATTTGCGAGAAGCCGCGCATCAAGTGCGGCGACTGCGGCAACCGGTTGCTGATCCCGCTCTCTGATCAGGTCATCTACGACCATTTGGCCGGTGAGCATACCGTGGGCGTCTATCCGTTGCTGGAAGACGACACCTGCTATTTCCTCGCCGTCGATTTCGACGAGGCCGAGTGGCGGGACGATGCCCGCGCCTTTGTGCAGTCCTGCAGGGACCTTGGTGTGCCGGTCGCGCTTGAAATTTCCCGTTCTGGCCAGGGCGCGCATGCCTGGGTCTTCTTCGCGGGCAAGGTGTCGGCGCGCGATGCGCGCCGCCTCGGCACGGCCATTATCAGTCACACCTGCTCGCTCACCCGGCAGCTTAGGCTGGCGTCTTATGACCGTCTGTTTCCCAACCAGGACACCATGCCCAAAGGCGGCTTTGGCAATCTGATTGCGCTGCCACTGCAGAAGCGACCGCGTGAGCACGGCTGCAGCGTGTTCGTCGATGCCGATCTTCATCCCTATCCCGACCAGTGGTCGTTCCTGGCGGCAATCCAGCCGATGGCGCCGCACGACATCGAGCCCACTATCTTTCGTGCCACGGGTAGCATCCACCCGTTGGATGTCACCTTCATCGGCGATGAGGATTTGGCCACGCCGTGGAAGCACGAAGCGTCGATGACAAAGAAGCTCGGAGGCAAGATGCCGGAGTCGCTGACCGTGACGCTGGCCAACCAGATCTATTTTGAGAAGGCGCAACTGCCGCAGGCGCTGGCCAACCGCCTGATTCGGCTAGCGGCATTCCAGAATCCCGAGTTCTATCGGGCGCAAGCGATGCGAATGTCGGTGTGGGACAAGCCACGCGTGATCGGCAATGCTGAAAACTATCCGCAGCACATTGCCCTGCCGCGCGGCTGTCTCAATGCCGCGCTGGAACTGCTGCGCGACAACGGTATCCGCTGTGATCTACGCGACGAACGCTACGCGGGTGAGCCCATCGATGTTGACTTCGTCGGCACGCTTCGCCTCGACCAGGAGGCCGCCATTGCCGGGATGTTGCCGCATGATGCTGGGGTGCTATGCGCACCGACCGCCTTCGGCAAGACGGTGACGGCGGCCGCCATGATCGCCCGTCGCGGCGTGAACACCTTGGTGCTGGTCCATCGCACGGAACTGCTCAAACAATGGCAGGAGCGCCTGCAAGCCTTTCTGGGCGTCGGCAAAGGCGTGGTTGGCACCATCGGCGGCGGCAAGGCCAAGCCTTCCGGTCAGATCGACATTGCAGTGATGCAATCGCTGTCGCGGCAGGGCGAAGTCAACCCGCTGGTCGAGCATTACGGTCATGTCGTTGTCGACGAATGCCACCACATCGGCGCAGTCTCGTTCGACGCGATCCTGAAACGGACCAAGGCGAAGTACGTGCTCGGCCTGACCGCGACCCCGATTCGCCGTGATGGCCAGCAGCCCATCATCTTCATGCAGTGCGGGCCGATCCGGTACACGGCGGCGAAGCCAGCCAGCGCGCCGCACGCCTTGGAGGTCGTGCCGCACACCTGCCTTGCGCCAATCGAACTGCCGACCGAGTCTGGCATTCAGGAGGTATTCCGGCACCTGGTCCAAGACCAGGCGCGCACTGACACCATCGCCGCGGCAGTGCTCGAGGCCTTCAGGCAAGGCCGCAAGATTTTGCTGCTGACAGAACGCACCGAACATCTCAACGCCATCCAGGCTGCGTTGGACGGCCAAATTTCCCCGCTATTCGTGCTGCACGGGCGGATGTCGAAGCCGCAACGCGCCGCATTGATCGCGGCGCTCGACGCCCTGCCAGCTGACGCACCGCGCGTCTTGCTGGCGATCGGCAAGCTGGTTGGTGAGGGCTTCGACCACCCGCCACTCGATACCTTGGTGCTGGCAATGCCTGTGTCGTGGCGGGGAACCCTGCAACAGTACGCGGGCCGGCTGCACCGCGAACATGCCGATAAAACTGACGTACGGATCATCGATTTTGTCGACACTGGCCACGTAGCATTGCTGCGGATGTGGGACAAGCGCCAACACGGGTACCGGGCAATGGGGTATCGGATGGTAGGAGGGGCCGGGACAGAGTGATTGTTTCCCTGCAACTGGGGACTCCCCCCGCACGCATTGGTTGCCGCCCACACGGTAGCCGGGGAAAATCCGCCCGTAGGAGCGGCACCGCATCGGATGGACCAGCAAGCCATAAGGCGCTCCGCATGAAAGCGAATGGCATTGCCGTACCGGTCGAGGAACGCACCCGGGCATGACGTCTCTACCCTTCCAGCCGGGCATGCTGATCCCTGGCCGCATCCTCGCCGATCTGGGCCGCATGAGCCGCTGCGTGTTCGGGCCAAGGCGCATGCGCCTTGGGCTCGACGAGCATCGTCAAACCCAGTTCGTCCAGCACACGCAGGGGCGTGCTCGAGATTGACCCCTTGCCGTTCTCCAGCTTGGACAGCATGCCGACAAGACACCGCAATGCCTCGCCGCCCTGGGCAATGGGCATCTCCTGTCCGGCTGTTCGTATGCGGTCGCCCGGTTGGGAAGAGAATCGTCGCGCGCGACGGAGGCGTCGGCTCAGGTAGTGAATCGCGGCATAGAAGCCCGCCCCGTGAAGCGCGGCAAGCCAGCCCGACCGCTGTTCGCCAGGTTGTTTCACTAAAGTGAAATTATAAATTCCGAACGGGATTGGCTGCCTTCTATCGGATTCACGCCTACAGCCGCCAGGCCAAGGACCGCGTAGAACGAACTCACCTGACCCTGCAGGACCGGTTGGTCAAGGAGTTACGCCTGCGTGGCATCAGCACCTTGGAGGCCACCATTGCGTTCATGGCGGAGTTCATCGCCTACTACAACGCGCGCTTTGCCAAGGTGCCGCGCAACAACCACAACGCCCATCGGCCACTGCGATCGGATGAGAACCTGGATCGAATCTTCGCCTCGCCATCCTTCGAGCAATGGCAGGCGCCAACCACCATCCACTTCGGCCGGCCGCGGGTTAATTCGCAACGATAGTGCGTCATGGTTGGCACTGCTGAAGCGCTTCAGGGGCGCTCTTTGTTTCACGCGGCGGCAGGCAACTTGCTTTTGCGGGGGCGTCCGCCAAGCCTACCGTTTTCCCTCGCAGCCGCCGCCTTGGCAGCCGTCGAGGCCGCACCTCCGCGTTTGCCCAGCTCTGACGCCATCCAACGCTTGGACCCGAGAAAACCTTCGAGCAGCGCCGGTAGATAGAGATCCGCGTCCAAGTGGGGGAAATGGATGCCAAGCCCCGAGGGGCTGATTTCGGCGTCGGCCAGGTCCGCCGGGTGGGCGTGTTCCAGACCCTGCGCCGCCTTGGGCGAAAACGCCAGTTCAAGGCCGGATGCCAGCGCGATCACCACGCGCGAGACGCGCCGGTCATAGCGCACCGACACCACCGCCGGGAAGGAGGCCCTTTTGGCCGCGCCGCGCGCATTCGCAGCGGCCGGCACGTCGTCAGTAATTTCCATGGATGCCTCTCCAGTCGCGGCACAACGCCGCCAGATGGGCGATCAGCGCGTCGACGATTTCCCCAAGTCTCTGGCCGAAAAGCCATAGCTCTCGCGCAGTTCTGGCGGCCCCTTCGGGCAGTGCAAATTGAAGACAGCTTCGCAGCCTTTGCCCATCACGGGGACATAGGCCGGGCGATGGTCGTTGGGATAGATCACCACGCGCAGCCGAAAGTCGATAAGACCGTTGGCATTGATTTACTAAACCTAAGCTGCTTGGGTTATTAGTTGCCGTGATCTTACAACGGCGTGGTGCCTGTGCCTAGTTCGCCATACGCGGATCCGATGTTGCCCCAGCCATCTGGAAGTGATGTGCCTTCTAGCGTGATTGTGCGCAATCTGCCGCGCCAAAAAACCCGACATAGCAACTGTGCGCCGCTTGAGTCATATTGTTGGTACAGCGCCACCCGATAAGGTCATTTGAACTACAGTCTGGTGCAGCAGTTTCAGCAGTCCCTTCTTTTTATAGTTCAGACCGGAACCGAGATCGGTGATCACCTCAATGTTCGGCCAGCCTTGCTGTTCGCAATGCCGTTGTAGTCGTAGTGCCTGACTTTGCAATTGTTCCTTCTGATCGTGGGAGGAAACGCGCGCGTAGGCGATCGTCTTGCCGTCCCGCGGCGGACCGCCGAGGCCCAGAGCATCGCGAACCTTGGCGAGATCGTATAGGCGGTGCCCGCCGAACGTGCGACACGCTGGCTCCAACTTTCCTGCTTCGTGCCACCGCCTCAGCGTCACTACCGCCACGCCCAACATCACCGCCAATTCACCTATCGAACACAGTTGCACGCTCACTCCACACGAATAAATATTGTGAAGCGTACGAACCTTTTGATCAGGTTGGGCCAGAGATTTGGGTTACTGCTAAAAACCCTTCTTGTCCAGGTGGCGCTACTGAGTAAGACATTGCGAACGCTGTCGGCAACCATGATCGGCATTGGCAGCGTGAGCCATGCACACTCTGTTGCGATGAAGCAGTTTGCTCGTTGGCTGCTACCCACCAACGAGAGCGATGGTGTCGTAGATGCCTTCAAAGTCATGACGGTGCGGGCGCAATTCGACCTCGTGATCTCCGAGCGCACTGAGGCGTTCTGGTCGGAATATCGGCAGGGCCGCGAGGTTGCTCTCAGGCACTTCTGGGAGGAGCCGGACAATCCCGCCGTTCGCCAGGTCCTCGCGCGGCGAGAACGCGCGAAGTTCGAGAGATTCGCGAAGGCGTGGATGGACACCCGGCCGTCATGGCTGGAGGTGTGCGACGGGCCTTTGTCCGATAATGCCCTGCGCAATTGGATGCGGCTCCAGAAGGCATTGGAGACAGCCAGTACCTTCCCCCGGAAAGACTGATTCTGCCGGCGCTTCCGGCATTGTTCGTTTTTCTCTGCGTTGGTCTTGCATAAGGCTAACCCTCGGCAATATCGATTGCTGTCGATCGGCGGGTGGCGCAGTCCAACGTTACCTGCGTGCGCGGCTACCTTGACTTTGGCGATGGGTCTGTAGAGTGAAAGCATGCAACGCGACACCATGCCTATGCTCTCCACCACGCAACTTCCCCTGTTTCCCATTGCGCCAGCGCTCTGCAACGAGGCCTCTGATCTCGCCCTGCTTCTGATCGCCTGCTCCGGCTCGAAGCTTGATCGGAATGCACCTGCCATCGATCTCTATCGAGGCGTCATGTACCAATCGTACCGGGCACACCTGCGCAGCGATGCGGCGCCCCGGGTCCTGATCCTGTCCGCGCGACACGGCTTCCTGCAGCCAGACACTGAGATCGCACCCTACGACCAGCGAATGACCCGGCAACGGGCCGACCAGATGATGGCGGACATGTCGAGCTACCTGCGGCCCGCGGCCTGGCCAACCCGTGTCGGATCGGTGATGCTCGCCGGCGGTGCCGAGTACCGGCGCGTCATGCGAGCCGCGCTGGCCCGCCGGTACGGCCCTACCTTGCCTGTCCTGCACGAGACCTGTGGTGGTATCGGCATGCAGCGGTCGCAGCTTGGCGCCTTTCTTGATGGGCTGAAGCCCGCATTCCGCGACCAGATCGGCCAGCATGCCAACGGCACACCGATCTTTCGCGCCTATGGACGGATCCGGGCGGGCACAATCGCCACCCTGCGCTACCGTGCTGCGCCCGCTCTCCCCGCCCGTCAGGCTCGCGTCCTTTCGGTCTTCAACGGGCCGAGCGGCCCCACGGCCGATGTTGACGTGGAAGAGTTTGTGCGCGGGCGCGTGAGAATCTGCCCCCGCTGGGTCAGCGTCGCGGATCTCCAGCCTCTTACCCGGGGGCCGGCATGAGCGAACTTGACCGACAGCTGCATCGGGAAGCGGCAGAGCTATGTCAAACGGGACCGGCAGCACCCGACAAACTTGTTGCGCTGGCCCATACAGGGCTGAAGGCGTGGGCGAAGATCGGCAATCTCCAGTTCCCGCCCGAAAAGCGGCATGCGCTGCTACAGGAGGTCATGCGCTACTGCGCCGACGAATGCCTGCTCGCGTGCTGTTTCACGCAGGAGGATCGCTTGGAGCGGATCGCGGGCATGCTCGATGCCGCCTACCCCCGCTATGCCTCCACCCGCGCAAGTCTCGCCGCGCGCCGCAACCGTTATGGGCGGCCGCGATTCTGACCTATCGCCTTCAAGCCATATCCGCCGCAAAGCGGCGGCAGGGGTGTGGGAAATCCCACCCTGGCCTACAGTGACTGGCAGGCGCGTGAGGCGGCTGGCGCTGATCGCCGCCCTTTCTTCGCGCGCTCGATCTGGCCAACTTGCGTAGCCGGCCGATCGTCGCGATGTTTCTCTCAACGGGGATTACCGCGGCGGAAGCCCCGAACTGCGCGTCTGGGCGACCTAGTGCCGGATGCAAACCCGCCTTACCTCTCTTGTTCCGGCACATGGAGCGCGGGACGCGCGCACTGTTAACCTGGCCGAATTCGCGGTACCGCTACTTCAGGCCTGGTGCGTCCGCCGTGCAACACTTCCCGTCGAAGGCGACCTGCATTTTACCCTTACCCCGGATGGCCGGCCCATCACCGACATGAGCTTTGGCCGGATCGTGGCCGCCGCGCTGGAAGCGATAGAATTCTCTGTCCAAGCACGTTGCGCAATACGTTTTGCCGGCGTCAGCTGCTCGCAGGCTGTACGCACGACGACGTGACCCGAATCTTAGGACTTGCCAGCAATCGCACCTGTGACCGCATTGCCGCTACCATTCCGGCTGCCCGACGGAGAAAAATGCTGAAATGATCGGGGTTTCAGCGCATTTCACTATTGCGCTCGCGCTAGCATTTGCTATTCTTCGCGGATGCGATGTACGCGATATCCCGCGCGCACGCATTTCTTAATCAGGTACGACTATGGCCACGAAAGCATCCGCGAAAACTGCAACGAAGACCGCCGCAAAGAAGGCTGCCCCCGCAAAGAAGGCTGCCCCGGCAAAGAAAGCCGCTCCGGCTAAGAAGGCTGCCGCAGCCTCCCCGGTTGCCAAGCCGCTGAAGGACACGTTCAACAAGTCGAGCCTCCTCGCCCATCTGGTCGCCCAGACCGAACTGGACAAGAAGACCGTCCAAACCGTTCTGACTCACCTGGAAAACACCATGGTGAGCGCGATCCACAAGAAAGGCGCAGGTGAGTTCACCTTCCCCGGCCTGTTCAAGGTTTCGGCTATCCAGGTTCCGGCCACGAAAAAGCGCTTCGGCAAGAATCCGTTCACGGGCCAGGACCAATGGTTTGCCGCCAAACCGGCCAGCGTGAAAGTGAAAGTTCGCGCGATGAAGAAGCTGAAGGACGCCGCGATGTAATCGCCACGGTTCCCACGAACCAAAGAAAAAGCCCCGAGATTTGCGATCTCGGGGCTTTTTACATGTAAGCTGGCCATGCAGGAGATGCCACAGCGTGAAACGTCTTACGACCATTCATACAGCGGTAAAACATCGATAGCGTCGGCCCTCACATCGAAGTGAAGCAACGTGATACCAAGCGACATTGCGTACTGCATTACCTTCTCCAAATCGTCTGGTATTGCATAGTGTCGCGCAGAAGGTGCGTAGACGTTAATTACCTCTACGAAGTAGCTCGCAAAGTTGTTAGCCAGAACTGGCTCCTGCCCAAAGCAGCAGAAAGTTTCCTCCGATAGGTGGAAGGCAGAAAGCGTGAGGTAGTAATCAACTGGTAGTTTTCCCATTGTGATTCTCGATAGTAAAGACAAGCCCGCCCTCCTTTTTGAGATGCAGGCGTGTTGGATGATGGGCAGTCTTACTGCGCCGCCAGGGCAACGACATCGATGACGCCGTCAGCCTCGTCGACGAGATCGGGCGCTTGCGAGATGAAGAACTCCCGTTCATAGCCCCCAAGCTGCAGCACCTCGCGCTTCATTTTCATGAAGGCACGCTTGCGCTCCGGATCCAAGGGGCCATCAGCCTCATCGGTAAAGAGGGTCTGGAAAGGCTGCTGCGCATCCTGCGCTCGATACAAGGCGATTCCACGCGTCAGACACTCGTTGATCCACACCTTCTGCCCCCCTGACATCACGGAGAAATCCTTCGTGCTGTCGTTGTCGGCATCAATCACGTCGATGGCAAAGCCTTCCCGCTTCTCGCCGTTGGCCAGCTCCGTCTGCGTCTGGATCGCGATCGTAAATCGCGGCCCATAGCACGCCAGTAACAGGTCATTGACAATCTGCGTGATGGCCGGGCCCGCATCATCGATGGACAACGCGATCACGCCATCGTTGCCCAGGCCCTTTGCCAACAGTTTCCACTGCGCGATCTGATCGGACAGCGCTTGTGCCTTGGCCTCCGCTGACGGCAAGCCGGCAAGTTCGACATCCAGGCGCTCGCGCTCGGCCACCAACGTGCTCTCCTGCCGGATCAGTGCTTCGATTCGGCACGCGATCGCAGCGCCAGCCTCCCGGCTGGCAGCAATCTGGCGGTCCATCTGGGCCAGCATGCCGGCCACATCCTCCGTGGCCAGCGTTGCCAGTTCCCTTCGTACCGCTTCAAGCTGAGCCTGCACATCCGCAACATCCCGCTTGTGGCGGTCTGCACGCAATCCGCCTTCCTCAGTCAAGGCAGTCAGATCGCGTTCGGCCTGCGCCAGTCCTTCACGCGCGACGTCCAGCATGGGTTTCCTGGCGGCGAGGGCCGACAAGCGCTGCAGTGACTGCTGATCGCGCTCCATGTCGGCGCGCAGTGCCGCGAAAGCACTTCGCGCCTGTGCGCGCGCCGCGAGCGAGTCCTGCATCGCCTGCGCCTGCGCCTGCTTCTTGCGATAGCTGTCGCGAAGCGCCTCGACCGTCACTGCCTGCTCACTGAGACCGGCTTTGGCATTGCGCGCCTGTGCCAGCAACGGGCAGGTGGCATGCATCGGGTCGTCCCGGCAAGGAACTGTCTCGATGACTTCAGCCTGCTGCTTGAGCGACTTGACCAACTGCGCCGCCGAGGCACCGCGTTGCTCCAGGCCCTTGAGCTCGGAACTCAGCGCCGCGTGCTCGACTTGCACCGTATCGAGCTTCTCCACAGTCGCCTGGTGGCTGGCCAGTTCCGCCTGCTTCCGGCCGATGGCAAGTTGCACGGCATCCCGCTCGCCGGCAGCCGATTCGATGGCTGCGGCTTCCGCCAGCACTGCGCGGTGGCTTGCCATACTTCGGTCCAGATCGCGCCGTCGCGCCGCAGCACGGCCGGCAGCCGCCTGTTCGTCACTGGCCAGCAATCCCGCACGCCGGTCCAACTCGCCCTTGCGCTGGTTCAATTCCCGCAACCGCGCTTCGGTACCGGCATTGGCTTCCTGCTTCGCAGCCAGCGTCGCACGCTCCTGCATCAGCTTGGCACCCTTGGCTGCTTCCACGTCCCGGGCCTCGCGCTGGGCATCCAGGCTTTCGCCTACCTGCCAGATCTCCTTGGCAACCACCGCGGCGCGATCGCGCTTCCCCATGAGGGTCAACACGTCGCGCTGCAGGGTATCCAGCGAGCGGGTGAGCAACTTGGCAACCTCCCCCGCTTTCGCGGAAAGGTCACGCAGATGGTCGATCCCGAGCAGTTCGGCGAGCAGCTTCTTGATCTCGCCGGCTTGGTAGCTGGCGAGCGGGCGCCGGTTCTGGGCAGAAAACACGCTGGTGAAGAACGCCTCGGGAGACCCGAGCACGGCCTCCAGACACCGGTTGTAGGTGTCCGCCTTGCCGTCCGACAGCGTACCGTCAGCCAACTGCAACGGCTTCCAGTCACCTCCAGCGTCCTTCTCGAACAGGTAGTACTCGGCCTTGCGGCTCTTGCCGGGATTGCGGAACGAGAACGCGGAGCGATACGTCTTGCCACCGTGCTCCCACTCCAGATCCTTCTCCGCGCGAGGGGCGCAGAGATGATCCCAGTACGAGAACGCGTCGGCCGACATCTTGCTCGCGTGGCTCGGCATGATGGGAAACGGGTGCAGGTTGTCCATGATCGTGGTCTTGCCAGCCCCGTTGGGGCCGACCAGGGCGATCAGCCCCCCCGGCAGCGTCGTCAGGTCCACCGTGACGCTATCGCGCTTCATGCCATCGCGGACCCCATAGAATCCGGTGAGCATCAGTTTCAGTGGGCGCATTCGGACACCTCCGTACCGTTGAAGGAGTGAAGGTATTCCGGCGGAATTTCCATGACGTTGTCGTCAAACCCCGGCATCTCGGCAACGGCCGGGACATCGCGTTCCGGCTTGCCAGCGATGGCGCGCTCCAGGGAGCGTCGCGCTGCGGCAAACTCGCCGACGGCCATCTTGAGTACCGCTGGCCAGTCCTCAAGGCCGGTGATGGCCCTGAGTTCGAGTTGGCTCCACTGGGAAGCCAAGCCGTTGGATACTGACCAGATCAGGTCCTGCAGTTCCTTGGAAGGTGCCACGGCAAAGAAGGTGTTTCGGCCGACTTCTCCGAGCGCCAAGACCAGCATGTGACCGCGCTTGGCGATCACAGTGCCACGGCCTTGACCGAACGGCTCATACAGCATGCACTGCGTAAAATCGTGGGCTTCGGCCAGCCGCTTGGCCATCACCGAGCGGTCCATGCAAGTTTCTTCAACAAACAGCCAGTCGGGACCGGCGTGGTACAGAATCATGATGCACTCCTGGAAAAGGACGGAGTGCGCCCCAGACGGGAAGCACCCGCCTGGGTAGATAGAAAGAGGATGGATACTGCGGGACGATGCGTCGAGGACGCGTGGTAAAACCGGGTTTCGACAGCCGCTAGGGCTGTCGGAACATGGCTCATGTTCTAAGGTGTGGGCGTATCGCTACGCGAAGAGATCGTCCGTCAGCCAGTCCATGGCCGGGGCAGTTGGCGACGATGCCGGCGTGGCTTCCGTTTCCGTCTTAGAGACGGGCAGCACCGGAAGCGCACCAACGTCGTCCTCCAACTCCATGCCAACCAACGCAGCCAGGACCGGTGGCAGCAAAGGCTCGGGTGGGGCAGCATCGGATGCCGGCGGCACTGGATCTTCTGCAAGACATGCCAGCACGCGATCGGCTATCGACTGCGCATCGAGCGTTTCCAGCATCGAGAGGCTGTCCATGAGCGGATTGACCTCAACCCCCGTCAACTCACACCAGCGTCCCAGCTTCTCGGGCAATGTTGCGGCCCGGCTGATGCCTTCAGCACGGCTACGGACGGCAGGCAGCACCCGGGCTTCGAGCTTCACCTCGGCGCTCGCACCAAAAAGAGCCGTGATGGCCTCCCGGTCCACAAGCTGACGGTGCTCCTCGTTGACGGTCCAACGGATGCGCACGAACTTGTCGGCAGCGTCGGTGGCCATCTCGGTCAGCTGCGCCATATCCGGCGGGCCGTCGAAGTCGATGCAGACGGTCTGGCGCGCCGGTGTCGCCACCAGCGAAGCCTCGGCTCGACCGGGAGCAATTTGCCACCGAAGGTAGCCCTTTTCTCCGATCTCACCATAATGGAAGCGCCCGATGGAGCCCGGATAGGCCACCACCCTCCCCTCCTGTGCCCATTGCTGGGCGCGGTGAATGTGCCCAAGCATGAAGGCATCACAGTCGGAATCGAACAGCGCACCAATGGTGAATTCGTGGTCGAATCCGGCCATCGGCACCCCGTTCTCGGTCTGGCAACCGTTGACGGTCCCGTGGGAAACGCCAATCGTGCGCGCGCCCCGAGATCGCCATTGGCGATTGACGGTGCCCGCCGCCTTCAGATAGTCGGCCAGGTGATCGCCAACTGCCGTGGCAGCACTCGCCACGCCAGCCGCAGCCGCCAGCACGGCCTTGTTGACCGTCGGCACACAGGTGAACACCACCTCTGGTATGCCATGCTGTGCTACCAGGACGTCGATCTCGGCCGTGTCAAAGACCGGCCCCGCCGACGGCACGAACCGTCCGGCGCATAGCGCAACCTGATGGATGCGATCCGCGACATAGACCGGGTACTGTGCGCCGATGAGGCGAAACAGGTCCAGCGTGCCCGGGGGCTCGTGGCTATACGTTCCTTGCAGCATCAAGACGGGCATGCGCGCCGTCAGCTGGTGAACGCGGCGTGCCAGCGTAGAGAGCGCCGGCGTGTGCGCATCCAGGCGGTGGTCGGTGGAATCCCCCGACACCACGCCAATTTGGCATCCGCCGGTAATTGCATCATCGACCGCGAAGCCGAAACAGCGATCGGCTTCCGCCAGGTGGCCGGGGGAATAGTGCAGATCCGAGAAATGCGCGACAAGCAGGCTATCGCCTTCATTGTGCATGGTATGACCTCCAAGGGAATGTGCCGGCGTTCGGCAGAAAAGGGAAAGGGAAGCCATACGGCTTCCCCTAGACATGCCGGCACGAGGCTGGCGTTACGGTGCGACTTCGGCAGCGATCGCGGCGACCTGCTCGCGGAACGCGAGCGGATTGGTCAGCGCTGTGCGCATTTCGCCAAGCAGCTGGCGAACGTCCTGGTTACGCTTAGTCCAGCCGCGCCCGAATGTGGCAGACGCGTAGATGCGGAACTGCGCGCGGCCCTCCTGATTGGCCAGGCCCAGGCGTGCCATCAGATCCTCGAACTGGCTCTCCAGGTCATCGCCGTCGACGGGCAGTGCATGTGCCGCTGGAGCATCAACAGCCTGCGACTGCTGCGGCGGTTCATTGCCCGGCAGCGGCGTTTGCTCCGCTGGATGCAACTCGTCTTCCAGCGCAGCGACCGCCTGTGTCGCCATCTCGAGTGCCGGGGCACGACGGTCCGACCCGTCCAGCAGGGCAGCAATATCGATCTCCGCGTCCAGCGTGATGAGCCACTGCATCTGGCGCACGGCCCTTCCGCTGTCATCGATACGGCTGATCTCCACCTCCTGCTTCGCCATCCAGAACTTGACGCCTACCAGCCTGCCGCGCGCCAACGCAACGGTCTGCATGGCGGCGTGAGCCTTCTGCAGAACGTAAATTGAGGTTGTCGGCATTTCGATGAGGCCCAGCCCAGAAATGCTCGGCAGCGCGAAATAGAAACTGGCCGACAGGTTGCAATTCCCCTCCTGGTACTGCGGGCACATATGCGGATCGCAGATGCCGTCAGGGATATCGTCGTCCTGTCGCAGGATGATGGTGCGGCCGCCCCAGGTTCGCTTCGCGCGATTGGCGCGAGCGTCGCGCACGGGGGGCGCGTACATCTTGCAGTAGCGCCTGCCGTCCGGCCCGTACTCCGAAAAGAACTGGCGACCGCTCTGTGTCCATGCCACGAGCTGATTAGGCATATTGCTCAACCAGTCGTCGAACGCAAAGATGACCGGGAAGCGCCAAAGGCGGAAGCCGTTGCCGTCGCCACGATCCTCGCCGTAGCGCTGCACGATGTCTTCAGCCACTGCCGGGTTGGCGAAGTCCGAGCCGCGGCAAGTGAACCACGGCACGTTCTTCGGTACAAGGGGCGTTTTGATGCCGGTGGCCCGGGAGATCTCCAATCCCATGCGCTCGAAGCTCTGCCCTTGGGCCAGCATCCGGTCATGGATCTTGACGGCTTCAGGCTTTTCGCGTGCGGCCTTGGTCAACACCTTGATGCCGGGCCGAATCTTGCCAATGATCGGTGGCCGCGTGGGCCGCTCCTCGAGGAGGCTGCGGCGTCCGCCAGGTTCGCTGTAGGTGATGGGTGCATGCATGGTAGTCCTTTCTCCTGTCAGGAAAGAGAACGACGTCGGCCCGGATGGACGCAGCATGCTCCCGAAGGCGCTGGGCTGTGTCGGCCCCGCGCTGGGTCGTTGCGGCAATGAAGAAACCTGACGCGCAGGCTTCCGAGAGACTGGCGCCGTGAGTGGCGCACCAGAAACGAAAAAAGCCCGCTCCGGATTGCGCCGGCAGCGAGCTTTGGTATCAGAGCCTGCAATGCCACGCCCCTTCTGGGGGCGTGGCACTGAGGGAGCGGCGCGCTAATGCGCGCTGCTCGATGCTGAGGACGTAAAGTCGTCCTCGTGCAGCATGGTCACGCTGCACAGCAACCCATTTCGCGAACCCACAGGTTCGGCCGCAGGTTCACGGATCGGCTCGACGGCTGCCGTTCTGCCCGGGAGGGGCCTTTGAGAGAGAGCTCCACATGATCCCGGGCTCGAACGGTGTCGATCGCGTGCACTCACGAGGAGGCACAGCGAAGACGCGTATTACGAGCTGATGAGGGAAGTGTTCGGCGAAAACACTTAGCACAAGGAATATCCACACTGGTAGCCAACCAGTCGGCGCGTGCGCAAATGCACGACTTGAAGCAGAAGATGGACTCGCCAGGAGTCAGGGTCGATGCGTCAGTGACGCGAGGTGTGAAAGCATTGTGGCACAGAAAATTCCTGCAAGGAATGCGAATGCTCGTCAATTTGCCATAGCTTTCAAAGTCATCGGGTGGCCGGTTGTGTCAGACAATTTCACTCTGAGAGAGCATCCGATAAACATGAAAAATGGCCGAACAAGATCCACCCAGGAAATCAGCCAGTGGGCTCAAGCCCATTGAGCGACATAACAGCGAAGAGCGTCTAAGCCGACTCACGCCGACGACAGCCTCAGCCACCCTCCACGCCTACTGCTCAAAGTTCGCGCGCGACTTCCTGGATGCGCACTTCTACTATTGCTCGTCCAAGTTTGTCGTGGCGCGTGGCGGCAAGGTCAAGGCGCTGGACGAAGCGTTTCGCGACGCGGAGGATTGGTACGGCGGCGCGCTGGCCTGGCTTTCAAAGACAGACCAGGTCGAGATTCCCCTCTTCTACGAGGAAAAGGAGGTCAAGGTCTCCCATTCCTTCGCCGGCCGGTTGCTCAGATTGCTGATGCAATTCGACCGGATCTTCGTGGAAACTCTCTACAGTCAGGAATGCGGGTCCATCTCCGCGGACCAGCGTACCACGACCATTCAGATCGCCTCAAAGCGCATCGCCACTATCCACCAACTCTGCATCCCGGACACTGACAAGTTCGAGGCCGACGGCACACTGATTTCCTCTCACCGGAGCTCACCCGATGGACATGCGTGACATCGAGCAGCTGCATGCTCAATACGCCCAACCACCCCTCACGATCGACATCTCCGCGGGAGTTACAGCGACGGCCCCGTATCTTGGCTATGGCGGCACTTCCTCTGCACCAGCAAAGGCGTCCACCTCCCCGTTCCCGTTCGCGTTGCGCGGTAATCCCCGATTGATGTGGGGGCTTGGCTTCGTTGCCGCCGCCGCGCTCATGTTCGCCATTGGCACGTCGATTGGGAAGCGGGAATCGCGTGCCAGCACCGAGTCCGTGCAAGCACTTCAGTCCGCTTCGGATGCTTCCGCTCGCGCTGCGGCGGGCGACGGCCATGAATGGCCACGCAAGAGCGACAGCGCCTCGGCATCGGAAGCAGGTCAAAGCACCGCACTGCCGGCATCTGCGGAGGCCGTAGTGTCGCTGGCCCAGGCAGCATCCGGAGCATCCGCTGTCACGGTACCTGTGGAGCAAACGCGGGAGCGATCAACGGCGGAGCCGAAAGCGGAGGCGGTGAAGCGTTCCGCTACGGCACCGGCACCGGCGAGGGCCGCGACCGTACCGGCTCCGGCCAAGACAGCACCGCAGTTGCCGACTAGCGCCGCGCCGACGCGAAGCACTGCGGCGCAGCAAGCCAACTCCCCCACCGACATCAAGATGCTTTGAGCGCCATGGAAAATCCTCCCATCTTCAGCGTGCTGCGTGCCGGCATGAGCGTCCACGGCGACATTGTGTCGGACCATGGCTTTACCTGCCTGGCGCTGGTCACCGGCAACGTTGGCGCTTCCCGAGGCCTACTGCATATCGCGGCAGGCGGCGTAGTGCACGGCAACGTCGATGGCGAGCACGTCATTGTGGACGGCGTGATCCAAGGCGATGTCGTCGGTCGCGCCTCGTTGCTGATCAACGGAAGAGTAAAGGGCCGAATCATCTACGCGGGCACTATCCGTCTTGGCCCGAATGCCGCCCTGGACGGCACTATCACGCGCATTCAGTCGGTCGGCTATGCACCATCCCCCCCAAAGGAGGGAGTGGCCATACCTGACCCTACTGCTGAAGCCTTGGAGCCAGCGAGCAGTTGAGGAACATGTTCCTTCCAGGAAATCGAAAAGCGCGGTTCCACACCTCTCTTTCAAAAGCAAAAAGCCCGGCAGTTCTTTGCCGGGCTTTTTTCTAGTACATGCGTCGCAGCGTCATCAACTCCGCCTGCGTGAAAACGTCAGGTGACCCGACCCACGGATAGTCAACGCCGCTGGCGGGATCTCGAAACGACACATACGGAAAGTCATTGGCCAACTGAATTCTGAAGATGCGCCCGCTTCCGTCCTTGCCGCGCACTTCGTACACGGCCCCATGTACCAGATCGAATACAACCCTTCCCCGTTTTAGCGTCACTGAGGATGCGGGTCCTTGCACATATCGCAGGTCCATCCAAGCATCGTACTCCACTTGGACTGCCTGCTGCCTAACCAGGCTCTGCCACTCATCAAAGAGTTCATGAAAGCGCTCCTTGGGGAAATGCGCCACATCGATTGGCTGCCGTTGCATTAGTCGCTCCGCGACTCGTTGGCCCTCACTCCCGATCGTGTTACGACAGGCATTGCGGCCAGGAAACGCAGGTCGCTTCGCGTCAGTGGTCCGGAACAGCCATCGAGGGTATCGCGAATAGAAATCAATCAGCATCATGGCAACGAGCGAAAAAAACCCCGGACAGTGAGCCGGGGCTTTGGAGACCTAAAACGACTACTTCCATGCCAAACATCGGCATGGAGTGTCCTTCGCTTTAGGGCTGGAGAATTACGAAGTCGTCATGCAATGAGTTCGACCGCAGCGTCCCAAGCCCGCTGTTTGAGTGCCGCGCCAGCACCGAACCACGCCGAATCCAGCCGATTGCCCGCATTGCGCGCTCGCTGCTTGTGATCGACATACTCGGTGACGCTGTTCACCAGCCCCCAGGCAGTCCCGGCCGCCGATTCCAGCGTGGCGCCACGACCGTTGCCCTCAAAGAGATTGAGCACAGCTTTCAGGCCGCGCTCGTTCACCTTGTCGGGACCGTTCGAATCTGGCTTCGCCCACGGGTACGTGAACAGGCGCTGGAAGAAGCGCTCCGATTCGACCTGACTCACCTTGCGGTCAGCCAGTTCATGCATGCGCACCAAAAAGCCATCCCACGACGAGATGGCGATACCCAGCTCTTCCTTGACGGCGCGCGGGTCGAACTGACTGCGGTGCGGCACCTTGACGGCACCGCGGTTGCGGCCAAGTGCAATTTGCAGCGTGTTGTTGCAAACCACGCGCACGGACGTGAACTGGGCCGTGGTGGCCAAGGTGCCATCGCAAGCCGTGGCCAGCAGCAGGTAGCCGCGGACCTCGTCGACCCCAGCGATCTTGGTCGATTGCCCCGTGCGCGCGAGCGCCCAGAGCTTGCGGCCTTCCTTGAGCACACCTGCCGTTTCGAGCTGGTAGCCACCGACTTCTGTCAGGTCACGGTAGAAGTCCAGGATCTCCGAGGGCTGGACGACCTGGTACCGCTTCGACACCGTTGCCAGTGGCTTCTTGGTATCCGAGCGGAACAGCACCTTCTGTTGAGGGAAGGAATGAAGCGGATCGAGATCGTGGGCGCCGGTGCGATACATCACGTCGGTTTCCTCGATTCGCCAGTTCATGCCAGCAGCGTCCGCCCACACTTCGAGCGGCTGGTTGCTTTCGAGCTGGTTGCCCAGGCCGTGCCAGGGGGTAGCGCCGACGTAAGCCATGGTTTGAACGAGATGAGACATGGGATTGCTCCTGAAAATGGGATAGCGCGAGCACAGCCGCAAAGCCGGTCGCGAGAAAGAAGTGGGAATGGTCAGAATACGCAGCGAGCGGGATTGCGCGCGTGCGGGGCAAGTCATGGCGCTTCCCTGTGGCCGCGCGTGGCGGGTACAGGGCGACGCGCCATCACAGGGACAGCAAAGATTGGAGGTGCATGTGGGCAAGGAGTGAAGCCCACAAGAGACGTCCCCACTGGGATCGTCCCTGTGGGAAGTTGCAAAGCATGGCCGGCAAGCCGGCGTGGTCGATGCGTCGCAGACGCAGGTAAAACTCGGTTGGGACTGAACGTGCTTCAGTGCGAACAGAGCTTTGTGTGTAGTGCAAAGGCTAACGCAAGCGTCGCGCTCGCATGCACTCGAATGCTCAGGATATCCACGCGTGATTTGAAGAAGACGCCCCCAGCCAGTGGCCGGGGGATAAAACGATCATGCGGCGAGCGCCACGGGCTCGGCGACCTGCGCCAGGCGGGCCCGCGCATAGTCGAGCGTGCCGTCCTTGGCACGTAGCGGCCGGGAAGCCCGCTTCACCGGATCATGGATCAGGTAGCGTCGGGCGCTACCGCGCGGCTCGTCGATGAGCTGGGAGAAGCCTGCGTCAATGCAGAAGTCGACATACTCGCGACCACTCAATATCTGGCCCGTTTCGAGACGGTACTTGACTGCCTCGGCCTGACGCATTGCATCCGCCAATTCACGCTCGGCGCGCTTCTGCGCTTTCTCGATGACCTCGTGGGCCTCCCATTCGGCCTGCTCGGCTTCCGAGAATCCACACAGTTCAAACAGCCGGCGGCGGCGAGTCATCGCAGTGCATTGAAGAACGTCGACACCGATCTCGTCGCGCAGCGCGCGCTTCGAATCCGTGTTCCAGTCCTTCGGCCCGTCGAAGATCTGCAGGACTGCCGCGACATTGCGCTGCATGACAGCCAGCGCAACGCGGTTCGGCCACTCGTAGCCATAGGCTGCGCGGTAAGCTGCAGACGCACAGGCCTGGCGATCGAACTCGCGCTGGCTGATCCTCATTGCTTCTCGCTCGGCCCTGGCCTTGTCCATGCTCTCCTGGAACTGCCGTTGGCTGATCAGCGCGTGAATCCGCGCTGCCAGGTTCGTCACTGGCTGCGCGTTCTCCTGCGTCGGCGGCTTCGGCGTCGGCACCGTCCGCGGTTGCAGGATGCCAGCCACGAACAGGGCGTCGTCGACCTCGACGTCACAGGCGTCGCGCGGCACATGCCGGAGGGCGGCGAGCAGCTTGCCGACATTGTGGGGCGTGATCGCAAGCTTCTCGGCACGCATGGTCCGGCAAAGCGCTTGCAACACGCTTGCCGACAATGCACCCCGTAGCGCGGGTACAGCGATCAGGGGTTGCATCCAGAGGTCATGGCGGCCGTGGTGCGGGTTGTCGCGGTAGGTATTGACGATGCAGTTTCGAACCTTCTCGCCACGCATCAGCGCGTACGCAACGTGAACCTCATGACGCGAATTGGGGCTCGCATCCGGGGCATACAACGGCCCATTGATGCCGTAGCCGAATCGGCGCACGAACTCGCCACAAACAAACTCGGCGATGTCGAACGCTCCCTGCTCTTCGAAAAGGTCTGCCGTCTGGAAGAGCGGTCCCGCATCGGCTTGGGACATGTCGATGGCTTCGGCGGGGAAGTACGCCAACCGGCCAGCGGCCACCACAGCACCCCAGGAAGCGCGGCTCATCTCGTGCGGGCGCAGGATTCTTCCACCCACGCGCACCATGAAACGATCCACCTCGTCGAGAATCATCGTGAGGATTGCGCGCCGGGTGCCCGTCGGGCGGACCGCAAAGTTGCCGGACGCAAGGCGCACGACCGGGATTGGCCCGCGCTCGATGTGACGTACGGAAATGTCTTCGACACGCGGCAGCGCGCGGCCATCGCGACCATCGTTGAGAAGCTGCAGCACGCCGGCGAGCGACGTGCGATTCTCGGCCTGTTGGCCGATATGGGCAACATACATAGTGGCTCCTATGGCGGAGCACGCCCCTTCGGGGACATGCCCCGAAAGGGTTGAAAGTGAATCAAGGATCAGGCGAGCGCTGCAGCGCGGCGCACCGGCTTGGTACGGCGGGCGATCACTCGTGCCGCGGCGATCTGCGACAGCAGATCAGGATCCGCAATGCGCCAGATTTCGCCCCGGCCGAGGCCGACCTGGTTCGACCGGCCGGTCTGAACGAACTTGCCGGTGCCCAGCAAGGCGGCCTTGAGCTCGGCCGGCAGGTTCCAGTCCGCCGAGGCGAGAATCTCGTCCTCGGCAAGATCGGCGTCCGGCACGTTCACCGACAGCGCCCCGTAGGGCATACCGTCGTCAGCGCAGACGAGTGAGAACGCCGCGCGTAGGTTGGTGGAATAGACACTGGGGTGCAGCAGCACGCCGGCGGGGTAGCTGGCTAAGCCAGCGCCGAAGATGGCTTCGTTCATGGGGCAACTCCTGCTTCGTGGGAGTCGCCCAACGGGACGACGCCCGTTTGGGTGTGGAAAATAAAAAACGCACCACAGGGGTGCGTTTAAACGGTGAGCCGACGAATCGGCTCCTGAAATTGGGTGGGCCCGGCTGGCGGCGACGGCGGTCAGCCGTTGCGATCCAGTTCCCTGAGCCTGCGCGCGCGGTCTGCGTTGCGAAGAACCCAAAGGAAAAAGCCAGCAATGCCCAATCCGACCACCAGTACGAATGGACCAAACATCACTTTTCTCCTTTCAAAAAAGCAGCGCCGACGGCCAATAGTACCCCAGCGGCCACGGCGAGGCATAGACAGTTGAGGATCTCCGTCCCGGACCAGACCGACCGGCCCGCCGCGTAACCGACGAAGCCCACCAGTGCGGCGGCGGACAACGTGTGACAGTATCGGCCATAGGCCTGCAACTGATCCTTTGTTGGATCGCGAAATGCTTCCGCAATACGCTTGGACCACGGCTCGCTGATGGCGTGCTGCATGTCCAATCGGTAGCTCGCATCGGCGACGTGGAGCATAGGAACTGCTTCGCCCTTGTACTTCGCGACGATGGCATACCCCTCGCCGGCGTCCACAGCAGCCGAGACGCGCAATGCCATACGCTTGGGCAATTCAACGATCTCGTCCTTGTGCAGGGTCGCAAAGCCCGTGGTTTCCTCTCCCGAAGTCGAGGTGAAGGTGACCTTAATCAGCCGACTCATGCCTTGCTCCCCTCAACCACGCCGCCTGGCCACCACGCGGAGCGTGGAGACCAATTCGGCATAGCCTTGGTCGCTGGCCAGCGATTCAACGCTGACGACATTGTCACGGCCGCCGGTCAGGTCGTTGCGGCCGCGGCATGTCCGGTAGGACATGAGCACGCCACCTTCGGCGCCTGCCGGGTGCTGGATTTCCACCAGCAGTGAATCGGTATGCAAAGCGAACACGTCAACGTCACGGCGACGCTGGCGGTGCTCCCGGATCGTGAAGTCACGCGGGCTCAACGCCATGTCACCTGCGAAACGGCGCAAGATTCGGCAAGCATCCCGGCGGATTGCCTGGCACGCTGCCGGATTGGTCGGTTGAGGCCAACGGGTAAAGGATTTGGGAAGTTTCATGGAGGTCCTTGGATCAAGACGGGACATCCCTTCCCTGTGGGACGAGTGTCCCAGCTGGGTTGGTGATCCGGCCTATGCCGGACATGGGTCGATGCGTCGATGACGCGGGGGAAAGCGGCTTGCCGAAGCCTCAAGGTTTCGGTAAGCCCTCTCGGGCTTGTCAATTGAGATCAGGCCACGTCGAGCATCCTTGTGATGGCGAGGACGAGTTGCCAGCCATGACGTTGCGAAAGCGTCTTAGCAGTGATCAGCTTCTGCACCGTAGCTACCATGCGAGGCGCCTCGCCGGCACAGCCAATACGGTCAACGCATACAATCCAGCCCTCCGACTGGCCGCGATGCATGGACACGGCGAACCGCTCGCGAGCGCCCACTACCGGCCATAGCCGACTCGTCTTGGGCCCAAACATGGCTTCGTTGTCATCGTTGGGGAAGTTGGCGGCATTCAGCCACTCGGGCTCCAACTCGGTACCACGAAGTCCGTCTTCGAGTTGTCGCACCACTTCGGCAACGGTCTTGCCCTCCGTGAGAACGAGCGCGAATTTCAATGGTACGTCTGCTAATGCGGGCATGGAATGCTCCGATGGACGCGGGGAGCCCCGCACGGGGACGCCGCGCGGGGAAGTTGAATAAAATGGGCCTTCGAACCGGAGACCGTTAGCGAGTGAGGCGGTAGCCGCCGGCACCCGAGACGAGATACAGTCGCTCGCCAGAGACGAACTGCTGATCCGCATCCTGGGTAACGACGACTTGGTGGCCACCGTCCGTGCGGACAATGACTTCCACGCCATCGCGGCGGCTCAACTGGTTCGCCGCCGTCTGTGCGATGACCGCCGAGACGGTGCCCGACAGGGCTCCGGCCAGGTAACGGCCATTGCCATCGCCGATGATGCGTGCGCCAAGCACTGCGCCAACGACGGCCCCGAGAACACCGGGTACGCCAGTGTGGGCCGACATAATGCCGTCCCTGTCGACAATCGCGACAGGACGAACCCTGACGACGGTGACAGCTTCAGCGCTACTCGTGCGCAGCGCTTCCGTCGCCCGATAGGTATTGGGCGAAGTCGGCTGAGCAGCGCAGCCAGTGAAAACGGCGCAGCAAAGGAAAAGCAGGAAGAAACGCTTGAACATGATGGCCTCAATGAAAATGGGGCCAACATGCCCACGGGCAGGAAGGCCCGTAGGGGAAGAAAAGAGATGTCCGGCTATACAACCGGAAGTGTCGATGCGTCTGAGACGCGGAAGGTGCAGGAATGTTAGCAGCGGTGGCGGCAATCAGCAACCGTTGATGCGGACGATGGCCTGCGCGTCCGCCAGCGAGATACCGTACTCGGCGGCGGGGTCGACATGGGCCCATGGCGATGACCCGCAGAGCGGGTTAAAGATTTCTTCACCATCCCAAACGAACACCAGTCGCGGCACTGTCTCCCCGCTTCCGTCGTCAAGCATGCTGATGAATAGCCCGAGCCGCGGGTAAAGTGAATGATATCGCTCCAAGTCCGCAACGGTTGCACCGCGCGCAGTTCCATTGATTGCGCCAATTCGGAATCCGGGGACGCAGACTTCTCGCCCGAGCTCACGGGTCAGTGCAAATGCGCGCTTGCCGGCCATGATGGCCAGGTACAGCGCCACACCAAAAGCATCGAAGACAAACTGGTTGGCTAGCTTGCCCGTGGCGGGGCCGATGGCCTCATGCGGCGCGAATTCCCAATAGGCCGCGTAGGCCAGGTACCCAGCAGTTTGCGCAAACATCCAGCCCACAGCCGCATAGTCGTCAACGAGCTGCAGCTTTCGTGACGCGACCGCGTCTATCCGCGTGCGTCCGAACCCCCAGCACAGCCAGCTGAAAGCGACTAACAAAGCTGGGAAGCCAACGCCGGCGAGGAAATGCTCACTGCAGACCATCAGGTCACGGGGAATCGAAAGCCAATCTGCCGCGTAGTAGCCCTTGTACTCGAAGTAGCGGAAGGCGCGCGATGCCAAGGCGACGGCGGAGAATGCGACCCCTAGGTAGAGATTGCTCAGGAAGAACTTCGTTGCGTTCATGATTTGGAAGGGAAAAGGCGCGAGCTTGCCCCGCCATACCATGTACGGATGGCGTGCAGGCTCGCATTACGGGTTAAGCCAGGGTGTCCAGGCGGATGGAGCTTGAGTTCACCGTGATGCGAACCTTTTTGCTCGAAGGGTTGGCTAATGCGCTGCGCAAATGTGTCAACGGAAGATGCTCGCCGAAATCGTCGCCACCGAAGGCGTGGCGAGCGTTCTCGTAGAACTGCGCATCCTTAGCCGGATCGCAGCCCTTAAAGTAGAAGAGACACTGTTTATCTGGCGTGGCCCCGGTACTGAAGCCGACGTATGCGCCGTGGTCCTTGGCAATGAAGAAACTTTCGGACTTGGCTGCGTCGCAGAAGGCAACGAGCGATTGAACTTGTTCGCGTGACAATGTGATTTGCGGCATGGAAATGCTCCTCTAAGGATTGGGAGCACGGCCGCACCTTGCGGGGACGTGCCCCGGGTGGGAAAGGTGAATCGCCTGTAAGGCGAGAGACTAAGACGCCAACAACAGGAAGCCGCCCCGTACGCGGGCGGCAGGAGTAGGCGTGGGGATCTCTATCGCGCTCCGAAAGAAAGATGGAGCACGGCCGCCGGAGCGATGTGCGCCAACGGGTTGCGGAGAAGATGTGTGGCGCGTGGCCACGGTGTCGATGCGCCTACGGCGCGAGGTGTGCCGGCATCTTAACAGCCAGGCATACCGCGCCGCAACGGCACAAAGCCAAAAGAAAAAAGCCACTCCCGACGAATCGGGAATGGCTGGTTAAACAGTCTGGCGCGGTGCGCGCTTGGCACGTGGCCTGGGCGCATTCGGCTTGTAGCCAAAGCGCTCCCATGCTGCCGGGTCCACGGGCAGCGGGTTCGTGCGCCCCGCTGCCAGGTTCACGAACGCACCGCAGTACTTCAGCGTGCCTGTGCGAAACAGCGTCCAGAGCAGGTTGTAGGCTTGCACCGCGATCGCCTGGTTGATGACCAGCGACTGCTTTTGCAGCGCCTCGGCCATCGAGCAGGATGGCGCTGTGTCGGCCTTGTCCCCTTTCGGGTTCAGCAGCTCGGGGAACAGATCACCCACATGGGGCAATCGCTGCGCCGCCTTGCCGCGCACCTGGCCGAGAATCACCTGCCCACTGTCCGACTCGTTGCCGCAATCGAGATAGTAGCCACCTGCGCCACGCTTCATCGCTCCAAGGATCGCCTTGCGGGCGGCCCGCGTGTCAACGCAGCCAATCACCATGTCGCAGACGAAGCGATCGCCGCAGCCAATCCGACGAGTCCGCGCTTCCCAGCGCGTCCCCATCAGGTTGTTCAGCCGGTTCACCATCAGCGTTGCCTTGTGCTGGCCCACATCAACGGGATAAAAGCCCTGACGACCGATATTGGTCTCGCTTACGGTATCGTCATCGTAGACCGTGCATTCGATGCCGCCCGGGTGGCCCAGCTCCAGCATGGCGTGATGGAGCCGCGCCAGATTGGGTAGCAAGGCGCTGCCGGTGCCGCCGGCACCGACCACTGCCACTTTCCATGCGCGCGTCGTCATGCTCGCGGGAATGCGATGCTCGAAGGTCATGCCAGCACCTCCTCGCGCGCCGCGGCGTACCAGTCGGCTGGGACCTTCTCCGCCTGCTCGAAAATGCCTTTCGCACAAAGCCGCAGTGCCATCGAAGGCGTTGGCGCATCGCAGTTTCCCATCACGAATGCAAACTTCACGTCGTGGCGGTCGTCTTCATTGTCCGTCGGCGAGAATTTCGCGGTATGCCGACCGTGCGAATGACAGTCGACTACCAGCACCTCGTCATTCCCGAGCGCGGGGCGGTCGTACTTCAGATGACCACCGCTATGCTCCAGGATCCGCACGGGGACCAGACGAAACGCCGCGGTTGCAGCATTCCAAACCACCCACCCGCCCGTTTCCTTGGGGTGTGCGGCGCGCGCCATCATGGCGAACTCACCGATCAGGCTCGCCGGAATGCGGCCGCAGCGCAGCTCGGTGGCTTCCGCCGCCTCGCCGTATGGAATGGCCGTGCGATGCTGGAAAGCGCCGAGATGGCGGACGACGCGCAGCCAGGGCCGGACGATCTCAAGGAACACACCGTTGGCGGCAATGAGCAGGCGCTCACCGGGCCGTTCCATGGGTGCGAGCGCACCGAAGCGCGGCACCATCACAGAAGGAAACGATTGCTGCAGGGCAGCGTCAGCAGGATTCATAATGCTTTGTCCAGTTTGCCGGCGATCAGGTCCGCCAGCTTGAGTTTCATGGGAACGAGGACCTGCTTCGGGTAGTCGGGAAACTTCCCGTCAAGCATGTCCTTCCAGAAGGCATAGGCGCCGCGCTCGTATGTCACGCGCTTGCCGCCATGGTTGGGATGGGTGAAGGCCGAGTTGAAAAACCCGGCTTCCCAGCCTGCGATAGATGCCACGTCGATCTGCTTGGGCACATGGGCTGAGCCGATGCAGATCTTCCCGTGGTCCCAGGTATTGAAGTAAGGCGGCTCGCAAAGGTCGCTGCCCGGTACCGGACGCTCCTCGCCTTTCAGGGCGAAGACCCGGAATCCGGACTGCGATGCCTGGAACACAAGCGCGGGGTGTGGCACGACCGCACTGCGCTTGCCGAACTCCTTGCAGTCGAAGAAGACGCGCCGCTGCGCCGCCGGACACCACCAGGTCACCGCGCTGGGGCTGATCGATAGGACGTTCGGAGTGAGGAACTCGCCCTTGGGGAGCGAGGCCTCTGCCACCTCACGGACTGCGTGGATCAACGCCATACGGTTCAACGGCGTGCCGGCGCCAATGACGGGGCGACTCGAACCATCCGGCTCGATGCGATGGGCCGTAGCGTAGGAGAACTGCCCTGGCCCCTGCCCATAAGGCAAAATTGCCCCTTGCAGGGCCACATCGTGCGACCGCGTAGCGGTCAGGATTTCGGCCATGTGGCCCTCCTAGTCAGAAATGAGTGTGAGAACGCGATCGAGCGCCGAGATGGTCTTCAGCATGCCGTCCAAGTCCCTGAACTGCTGTCGGATCGCCACAGGCTCGCTCGCAATGGGGATGAAGCACTGGAACATGGTCGCGTCGCCGCTGCTATTGAGCCCGTCATAGAGGTCGTCGAGGACCTGTGTGACGTAGTCGGACTGCATATAGGCAAGCGTGGCCGCGGAATATGCCGGCTCCGCCCACTGGGATCCTGCAACGGCTGATCTGTCGCCTTGCCGCTTCAGGGTCAGGTTCAGGTCAGCCAGTGCGATGCACAGATCCTTGATCCAACCACTGTGGCTGCGAGACAGTTCATAGAGCAAGCTGCTACCGAATGCTCGCAGCTTGCTCGACGCCGGATAGCCGTGGCAGGCAGGCGGTAGCACGTCATCCGGTGCGAGTTCTGGCCTAACGGCAGACGGCAGGTATCGCCCGATGTCGCCTTCATCCATGCCACAACTCTCGGCAAGGAACTCCCTGGCGTTCTTGTCGTCGGCCAGGGTGCTGTCGTACTCCCAGTGCCACCGCGCGAACAAGTCGAGCAGGGCTTCAGGGGTGCGCAGGAAGAGCGACTTTGCGCTTGCAGTGTTGATCAGCGACATCGCGGTGTAGAGCAGGTGCGGGTGCGCTGCTCTCAGCGCGCTCGCGCGCGCTTCACCGATGAAGTAGACGTCGTCGCCGGGCATGTCGATGGCGAGATAGAGCGGCGCCTCGATCTCGTCTTCCCAGCCGAATTGCATCAACTGATCCTTGGCAGCGCCAATGTCGATCAGCGAGAAGCCGAAGCTCAGTCGCTTGCACTCCGGGGTGCGGGCGCGCAGCCACGCAAACATGGCTTGGGCGAACGCATCGCCTGCGCCCGTTGGGTTCGATACATCGCTCGCACGCAGTACGCCGGTGGCGAACTGTGCACGGACAAGGTCCATCACATCGACCTCATCCCCGAAGGTGAGCAGAGCGCTATTCGGAACCCCGGCAGGGATGGCCGGCAGCGTCAGAAAATCATGGGCAGGTCGACGTCGGGCAATGGGATGCTGTCTCGCAGGCGTCCATGCGGGTTGTCCTGCATCGAGCTCTGGAACAAACGACCGAGGATCGAACAGCATTGTTGATTCTCCTCAGAATGTAAAAAAACCGCCCTTTCGGGCGGCTCCGTAGTGGTAGCGAACTGGCCGGTGGCCAGTGCTTTCATCAGGTCAGATTTGCGCATGCGCGCCCTTGGCGCCGGCGGCGCGGACGAAGGTGAAGCTCGCGACGTCGCCCTTGACCTCCGGACCATCCACCGAAGCGGTGGTCAGTTCGGGATACTGGGCCGAATAGATGTCGCGCACCTGCTCTGGCGTGAACGCCGGACCAGGGTCCACAAGGGCCATGCCGTTGTAGGAAAACTGACGAAGCAACTTCTTGATCTCGAGTGCCATGTCAAATCTCCTTACAACAGGGATGCCAGATCCGTACCGGCCGAAGCCGGCGCACTCACCTTCGCGTCCGCCTCGGTCTGCGCGGCATCACCGGCTTCGGCATCGCCTGCTTCGTTATCATCGTCCGACGCAGTTGACGTCTCCGACGCCGATGGCGATGCGGCCTTCGCCAGCGCCTTCGTCGCCCTGGACGATTGCGTGGACTTGGCGGCATCGAGAATCGACTTCGTTGCCTCGGCCTGCTCTGCCAGCGAGCGATGCGATTCGCTCACACTTGTGACGGCAGCCGCAAACTCTGCGTCCAGTTCCGCGGGCGTAGCCGACAGCACCAGAGGCGACGTCAGCGCGGCATCCGAGGCATTCTTGATGACTGGCAGCACAACAACGGACATGACATCGCCCTGCATTGACAGCGTAACAACGACCTTGTCGCTCGCGCGGACGAGCGGAACCAATTCAGTAAACATGGTGAATCCTTTTGGGGAAATGGGATGACGCAGGGCGCCGGATGGCGCCCTGCGTTAAGGCAGAGTGAAAGGGATCAGCAGCCCAGGACCTTGGGCACCTTGCCGGTGTAGTCAAAGCCATCGACAGCCAACAGGCCGGCAATGACTTCGGGTTTCGACTTGTTGAACAACTTGGCAAAGCTGTCGCCCAGCGCCTTGCGAATGCCCAGTTCGTCCGCGAGAACCTTCATCTCCGACTTGGTGAGCATCTCCAGGAAGTCCTGCGACTTCTGCAGGTTCCAGTGCGCGCGCAGATCGAGCTTGTGGTACCGACACAGTTCCTTGAGGTTCGTCACCTCCATGCCGTCGACTGCCGCGACCGTCAACGCAATAGTCAGCTGCTGGCGCTTGCCAGCGTCCAGGGCATGCACCGCCGTCAGACAACCTTGCAGCGTCGAAGACGCCTTTTGCTCCGTCAGCTTCTCGAAGAACTTGCCCATCTTGTCCCCGCCGATGTTGCGCGCGAGGCCGTTGAGGGCGATCGAGATCAGGTAAGCATTGGCCTGGTCGGCGTTTTGCGCGACTTCCTTGCGCAGCGCCTTGCGCCAGAGATCGGTCCGGTAGTTCTTGACCTTCTCCGACTCGCTGATCGACGTGACAGGCTTCTCGGCTGGCGCCGAAGACTTGTCCCCGCCCTTCGCAGTCGCGGGCTTGCCGGAACCGGCTGGGGCCCCTGCTGGCTTTTGCGCCGCCGCTTTCGCGTCGCGCTCAGCCTTCAGGCGCTCCGCCACCTTCCGCTGGTTGCAGACCGTGTCGAAGCACTGGCCACTGTAGACCTTGCCCAGCGAATCGGGCAGGCCGCTGACGGCGGCACCGAAGTTCTCGCAGGCGTGGCAGGCCTTGGCCTGCTCCTCCCCCACCCCAGTCTGGCCATCGACCTGAAGCTGGATGCGGGTGTGGTTGTCGCCGGGGCGTACGATGCGAATGACCTGGTACTCGTCCTTGAGCCCGTAGCTGATGCTTTCGAGCTTGCGGTCAATCTTCTCGGTATAGCAGGCGCGGTTGGTGCAGTTGCCGGTAGCAATTGCCTCGCTGAACATCTCCGTCTGCAACGAGGAGTTGTGCTGGCAGGTTGTGCACTGGGTCTTGTCGAAGATGGCCTTCTCCAGGCTGCACGCGGCGGCCTCGATGGTCTTCTTTAGCTCGGACACGGACTTCTTCTCGCTCACGATGACCGGCAGGAGCTTGTCCTGCGTGGCCTTGGCGAGCGTCGCCAGCAACTCGGCGTGACCGAGCTGGATGACACGCGTGTTGAGCGCATTCAGGACCGGTTCGCTGCAGTTCATCAGCGCCAGGCGCTTGTCGAGCGTCGAGCGCGACCAGCCAAGGAGGCGGGCCGCTTCATCGCGGTCGCCCTTTAGCTGGCCCACGATCTGCGATGCTGCCACGGCCTCCTCGGAAGGCGCCATGTCGGCACGCTGCACGTTCTCGATCAACGCCATCCGGTCAGCCTCGGCGTCCGTCAGCACCTTGAGCGTGACGGGGATATTGTATCCATCACCATGCGCGGCCAGTGCGGCGCGGTAGCGGCGTTCACCGGCGACCACTTCATACTCATGTCCATTCTCATCGTCCTCAACGGGACGGATCAGAATCGGCTGAAGCAGACCCTCCACGCGAATGGATTCGGTCAGTTCGGCCATTTGGGCAGGATCGAAGTACTTGCGCGGGTTACGGCCAGGACGTATCTTGCCAATGACAACGGTGGGGTTTTGCATTTTTGGGTTCTCCGAGACGGAATGGGAACCCGTTGCCGCACCGGGAACGTGGTTCCCGATGGGGTGGAAGGATGGACTGCCAGGCTAAGCCGGCGGCCACCATACTGCAGAAGCTGGCACCAAAAGGTGCGGGGTCGATGCGTCTGGGACGCGGAATGTGGTGTGAGGATACTCGAATTCTGTGCCGGCGAGCAAGATGCTATGGTCTTTTCCTGCCCGCCTAGGGCTGGCTGAGATCGGCCATTTTGCGACATTCGGCGTGCGCCAACGGATGTCCGTCCTCCTACCGCGAACGGTCTTTCGTCATCGGCTTGCGACGGCCCGTGATGCGGCTCGACACTACTTACGAGTGCGGGCCTATCCTTGATGTGCTCGTCGAGATCACCTGAAATCACGCCTCGACAGTCAGTAGGGAGAGGCCCAGGCCACCACGGCGCCACAGCCACGGGCTCGGGCGGTAGCGCATGTCGCCTGTCAGCGCTTCCATGTTGCGCAGCGTCTCCAGCACCAGTTGCGGACCGACCGCGTCGCCCAGGGCCAGCGGGCCCTTCGGGTAGCCGAGGCCGAGGTTCACGGCCAGGTCGATGTCCGCCGGCGTGGCGATGCGCTGCTGCGCGATATCGCTGGCGATATTGATGATGCAGCACAGCACGCGCTGGGCGACAAAGCCCGCCGAGTCGCGGATCAGCGTGACCGGCACGCTGTCGCTGGCAAACAAGCCGTGCGCGGCATCGCGCGCGGCGGCGCTGGTGGCCGGGGTGGTCATCAGCGTGCGGCGCTTGGTGGCCTCGAACGGCAGCAGCGTGTCGATGGCGACGGTTCGCGACGGGTCCAGGCCCTGCTGCAACGCGCTGGTGGTGGCGTCCAGGCCCAGCGGCGTGACAATGATCAGCGCATCGGCCGACGGCTTGTTTCCGCCTTCCGGGGTCACGTCCAGCGCGCCGAGCAGCCTGGTCACCATGGCGTGGCCGCGCTCGCTGGCGTGGCTGACCCACACGCTCGTCGGGCGTGCGCCCGGCACTGCGGCGGCGGCCGGCACCTGCTTCTGGCCATCGGCGTAGCGGTAGAAGCCGGCGCCGGCCTTGCGGCCGATCAGCCCGCCGACCGCGCGGATCGCGGTGATCGGCGACGGACGGTAGCGCGGCTCCTGGTAGAACTGGTTGTAGATCGATTCCATCACGGGGTGCGACACATCCAGCCCGGTTAGGTCCATCAGCTCGAACGGGCCCATGCGGAAGCCCGCCTGCTCGCGCATGATGTTGTCGATGTCGGCAAACTCCGCCACGCTTTCCTGCGCGACCTTCAGGCCTTCGATATTCATGCCGCGGCCGGCATGGTTGACGATGAAGCCGGGCATGTCCTTGCAGCGCACCGGCGTATGGCCCATGCGGCGCGACAGCGCCATCAGCGCGTCGCCGACGGCCGGGTTGCCGGACAGGCCATCGATGACCTCGACCACCTTCATCAGCGGCACTGGGTTGAAGAAGTGGTAGCCGGCGATGCGGCCCGGCTCTTTCGCGCCGACGGCGATCGCGGTGATCGACAGGGAGGATGTGTTCGAGGCGATGATGGCATCTTCACGCAGCACGGCCTCAAGCTTTGCGATCAGATCGCGCTTGACCTCCAGCTTCTCGACGATGGCTTCCAGCACCATGTCGCAGCCGGCCAGGTCTTCCAGCGCGCCGCAAGGCTTCACGCGAGCAAGCGTAGCCTCGGCATCGGCGGCGCGGATCTTGCCCTTATCGGCGAGCTTGGCCAGCGTGTCCTGAAGGTACTGGCGCGCGGCGGCCACAGCTTGCGGGTTGGCGTCGTACAGGTTGACGGTCAGGCCAGCCTGGGCGGCGATCTGCGCGATGCCGCGGCCCATGCCGCCGGTGCCGACGATGCCAAGGGTGTTGATGTCAGAAGAGTTCATAGGGACGCTCTGTTTGAGTCGGAGAGTGGCCGATGGCCGCACTAGAAGGGCAACCCAGGGCTGCAGTCTCGCATGAAGGCGGAGAGTAACTCTCATGGAGCCGCCGCGCACCCGCTCAATTCCATCCATTGAAATTGGATCTGTACCAACTGGCTGGGTAGCTGTGCTACTGCTTGGAGCAAAAGCGCCTCGTCCCGAGCCACGTCAGGCCGGTGTGGTGACACTCACGGACGGGAAGCCCTTAAATTCTGCAAGATATCGAAACCGATTCGATGCGTTACCCTCTGCAACGCCAATCTCGTCGGGCAGCGTGAACGGCCCACTGCAATGGCGGTCTGACCCCATCCTTACCTTTAAAATTTGCTATAGGTATTAGCGAATGTGGCCATAAGGCGATACCGCATCGACGCCTTACTCTCCCCGAAGCATCCGCGCTTGTATCGCCGCCGCAAGTTCCATCAGTGGCTTGGCCAGCGCCGCCTCGATAGCGCCGGCATCCTGTTGCGTGGATACACTGACGTTTAATACATGGGCCGTATATTCATCAAAGCGCATTGGTGTTGCCATGGCCACGACCTGAGGCTGCCATGACGCAACGCAGTAGCCCTTCTCATGCACGGAGCACACCGCAGCATCGATTTCCCGTCGCAGTGCGCCCCAGCCGCGGCCGCGGTACTTGTCGGCCATGACCCTCATCATCGCACTGAAAGCCTCCGGTGACAGCGTTGCGAGGTGCGCGCGGCCGAGAGAGGTCAGCGCCATCGGGATGCGCTGTCCGCTCACCACCGTACGCAGTGACTGGCGCCGGTTGTAGCGGAACGACTCCAGGTAAATCATCTCGTCGCCCTCCGCCACCGCCAGTCCGACATTGATCTTCTGACGCATGGCAACCTCGGCCATCATCGGCGCCGCGACCCTGAGAACCTGCGAGCCGTCGCGCATGGCATGCGCCATACTGAGGACCGGCACACCCAGCCGGTAGGCCCGGAACTGCGGGACATACTCGAGCATGCCGGTCTCTATCAGCGACTGCGTCAGGCGGCTGACTGTGGAGCGGGACAAGCCAGTGCGCTCGGCAATTTCGCTGTTGCCGAGCATGGACGAGCCGGCGCGAAAGGCGCGTAGTACGGCAATGCCACGCTCTAGCGAGCGGTTGGGCGTCGCCTTGCCTTGGCCTGGTTTGATCCGTTCGATGTTGACGATGCTGCTCGGCATAGCAGGGAGTCACTGCGGGCCAGTGACCGTTCTGGAAGTCGGCGCCCGGCGCCTGCGCATGTTGGGTTGCGGGCAATGCTACTCGATGCGGATCTCCTTGTCCTTCACCACTTGCAGCCAACGGCTGACCTCCTGCTCGGCAGTGGCGCGAAGATCCTGTGGCGAACCAATGCCGCCCACCACCCCTTCGCGCGCCAGCCTGTCGCGGAACGCGCCACCGGCAGATGCCTGGGCGATGGCTCGATGCAGCGCGGCGATCACCGTCGCCGGCGTTCCCTTCGGTACGAAGACGCCGTACCAGACCTCGGCGCTGTAACCTTTGACGCCAGCCTCCGCGACGGCAGGCACCTCCGGGAAAGCCGGGGACCGCGCGGGCGAGGTCACGGCCAGCGCCCGCACGCGCCCGTCGCGGATCAGCGTTGCGGCGCTGGCCATCGTCGCGAACGCGACATCGATATGGCCGGCCAGCAGGTCTGCAAACTGGGGCGCCGAGCCGCGGTAAGGCACGTGCACGAGCCGGACACCCGCCAGGGACTGGAAATACTCGGCTGCGAGATGTACCGACGTACCGTTACCTGCCGAGCCATAAGTCAGCTTGCCGGGATTCGCTTTGGCTTCGCGCAGCAGATCCGCGGCCGAGCGGATTCGGCTATCGTCGCGAACCAGCACCACATTTGGTGCCCGGCCGAGCAGCGCTACCGGCTCGAAGGCCTGGATGCCGCCGTACGGTAACTTGATACCAATGCTGGCGACGATTGAAAAGGCACTGGTTGTAAGCAGCAGCGAATAGCCGTCCGCCGAACTCTTGGCGACCAGGTCATTGCCCATGACCGAACCGGCGCCGGGTTTGTTCTCAACGATGAAGGGCTTACCCATGCCGCGCGACAATTCGTCTCCCAGCGAGCGGGCGATCACGTCAGTGCCCCCACCGGCTGGAAATGGCACGATGATGCGCACCGGCCGCGACGGGTACGGCTGCGCGTGTGCGGCCAGGGGAACGATGGGCAACGCGGTCATCAGCATGACGAACAGCAGTCGACTTGTGGCAAAGACGCTAAACATGAACATGATCTCCTCGGCGCCGGGGCGCCGTTACTCAGCCAAACAGGCTGGCCACCTGCTCCGTCTCGACGTGCCAGATCTTCTGCGCCAGCCGGCGCGCGCCATCGGCGCCTAGCACCGGCGATGCCAGTTCGAGCAGCTTGCCGTCGAGGTCGGCGTCGGACAGCGGGTCCTCCGGATCCCCCTTGCGATTCGGTTGCAGGTAGTTTGCCGTGGCCCCGTCCAGGGTTTCGATCTCAACCCTTGCCGCGCGCTTGCCAGGAAACCAGCCGTCGATTTCGGGGTCGATCTCCACAGTCATGCAGGCCATTAGCCGGCGCGTCTCACTGTCCCACAGCCGTTCCGGCGTGTAGGCCGACAAGCGTACGCTGCCATGCACCAGGGCTGCGGCGACGATGAACTTGAGGCTGAACTTGGCTTCGTTCTCGCTCCTGGGATCGAGATAGCAGGCGATATCCAGCGCCGGACGATAAGTGGCGACGCGAATGCGACGAATTTGGATGGTTTCAATGCCTAGCTTAGCTTTCAACGCCAGCGCCCCGTCGATTGTCGCAAAGGTATGGCCGCAGCCTATATGGTTCTTGAAGGTCAGCCGGCAAATATGGAAGTCTTTCCCCAGCGTCGACGCCAGCCCGCTCCAGTCAGGGCCGTCCGACATCGCGCAGCCCATGCCGGTCTCGCCGTCGAGCACATCGAGCGATCCGGTGATACCGACGATTGCGGCGCGGGCGGCGAGCAATCCACCCTCCGCAGCGCGGCCCGCGTGCAGCGGCTTGGACATCGAGTCCATGCGGAACGCCTGCTGCAGTCCGGCGGCGAAAGTCGCGGCGGTTGCCAGCGCGTGGGCAAGCTGCTCCTCGTTCGCGCCATAGATGAACGCCGCGGCGGCCGCCGCGCCAAACGTGCCGACGGTCGCGGTGCTGTGCCAGAAGCGATAGTGCGCCCGGCCCAGCACGACGCCGATGCGCGTTGAAACCTCATAGCCGACGACGATGCCCTTGAGCAGCGTCTCGCCGCTGGCGCCTATGTCCTGTGCAGCAGCAATAGCGGCGGCGATGGTGGCGGCACCGGGGTGGTACATCGCATCACGGAAGCTGTCGTCGATCTCGGCAGCGTGCGCGGCAGCGCCATTGAGCAGCGCCGCGGCGCGCGCCGTGGCACGCTGCCCCATTGGCAGCGTGGCGTTGCCGCGGCCAAGCTCTTCTTCCAGCACGCCCTGCAGGCGTCGGACCGCGTCGGTGCCGATGCCCGGAAACAGCGCCGCATGCCAGTCGACCAGCGCGCGCTTCGCATGATGCAGCACCTCGGTGGGCAGCGGCCCTGCCTTGACTGTGCTGAAGAACGGCCCGAAGGCTTCGATTGCTCTCAAAGTAGGTCTCCTTGGCCGGCCTGCGCCGGCGTGTCGGGAGCCTGCTGCAGCCAATCCTGCAGCAGGTCGTTGACTTGTTGGTGGGCCTCGTACTGGACCCAATGCCCGCCGCCCGGTACCACGCTGACACGGACTTCCGGCGCACCGGCAGATGCGTCCCGCGACTCGCGGGCGATTCCGGCAATCGATTCGGGCGACATGGACACATCGGCTTCGCCCCAGATCATCAATACCGGGCCGGGAAAGTGCGCGAGCGCCTGTTGCAATCCGCCCGCACGCGAAATCGACTTGCTATGGAAGCGGGTCGCGCGGCAGGCACGCGTGTGGATGGCCACGGCTTCACAGTCGATGGCAACCGGATCGGCAATCATGAATGCCGCCAGGTTGTGGCGCATTGCCGCCGTGAGCGCTTGCGGATCATGGCAGCGGCGCCAGTCGACCAGCGCCTGCGTCATACGGCGCGGACCGCCATGGCCGGCCGGCCCAAGCAGGGCCAGTCGACCGACTTCAATATCACCGAGGCCAGCGTGGGTCGCAAGGTGCGCCGCCACCAGCGCACCAAAGGAAAAACCCACCAAGTCGATACGGTCCAGCGGCTGGTCCACCGATAAGCGGGCAAGCGAGCGAGCCAGGACATCGACGAGGGCCGGCAAGTCGGCGCGAGGCGCTGCACCGGAATCGCCAAAGCCCGGCAGGTCGGGCACCAGTAACCGGCGGTGCCGGGACAACGGCCCGATATTGCGCACCCAGTGCTGCCAGTTGCCATGGCCGCCATGCAGCAGCACGGTCGTCGGGCCGTCGCCAACGCTTCGCCAGATGACCTTGCAGCCATCGACCGAAGTCACCAACGTACCGTCGCGTTCGCTGCACATGCCAGGGCCTCGTCAGGGCTTGTCGTTGCCGGCTAGCACCGCGACGCCATCGGCTGCCACCACGCCCTGCCCTTCGGGCAGGACGAACACGGGATTGATCTCCGCCTCGACAAGCCGGTCGCCAAGCGTGGCAACCATGCGCGAGAAGGCGACAATCGCTTCGGCAAGCGCCTCCACATCCGCCTTCGGCCGGCCCCGGAAGCCATGCAGCAGCGGGGCTGTCTTCAGGCGCCCGATCATTTCCAGCGCGGCCTCGCGCGTCAGTCCGCGTTCGCCAGGCAGCAGCCGCAGCGTGGTGTCGCCGAACAACTCCGCAGTCACACCGCCCATGCCGAGCAGGATCGCGGTGCCCAGCGCGTCGCGGTGCATGCCCAGAATGACTTCGACGCCGCCCTTGACCATTTCCTGCACCAGGAATCGTTGGGGCGCGATACCCGTGGCCGACTGCACGTCGCTGGCCATTTTTGCCAGCCGGCTTGCTACCTCCGCACGCGGGACATTGACTGCCACGCCACCGACATCGCTCTTGTGGGTGATCTCGGCCGACAGGATCTTCAGCACGACATTGCCGCTGAAGGCTTGCGCTGCCGCCATCGCCTCGGCGCCGTCGACAACAACAACCTCCTTGGCAACCGGCACGCCGAAACCGGCGAACAAGGTCTTGGCCGCGGCTTCGTCGATCGAGCCGGTGCCATAGGCGGCGAGATCCGGCAGCGGCAGCGTCGGGGTGCCCGCTTCATCGATCGCGCCGAGCTTGCCCGCACGCAGCATCGCGTCGATCGCCACCGTGCACGCCTCCGGCGCGGAAAAGGCCGGCACGCCACGACGATTGAGCAACGATGCGACTTCCGGCGCATGCGGGCTCACATACGCAATCACCGGCTTGTCGCTGCCGGGGAGGCAGTCGCGAATGGCATTGGCCATCAGGTCTGGCATGGCCAGGCTGGACGAGCCCACGATCACTGCCACCGCGTCATAGCTCGGGCTATCGAGCAGAATGCGGATCGCGGCGCGCAACAGGTCGGGCTGCAGCCCGGCCAAGGTCACGTCGATCGGATTGCGGTCGAGCGCCGCGTGGTCACCCTTCTGCAGCGCGCGCAGCTTCGTCGCGGTCGCCTCGTCAGGCGCGGGTGTCTCGAAGCCGGCCACGCCCAGGCTGTCGGAGACCAGCGTGCCGGCGCCGCCGGTCGAGGTCAGGATCGCCACACGGTTGCCGGTCAGCTTGCGGCCCGTAGCCAGGGCGGCGGGCATGTCGAGCAGGTCCGAGAAGGTCTGCGCGCGGATCACGCCCACCTGTTCGAACAGCGCGTCATACATGCGATCCGCACCAGCCAGTGCACCGGTATGCGACACCGCGGCGCGCGCGCCGCTCTCGGAACGGCCGATCTTGAACGCCACTACCGGCTTGCCGGCGCGCGCCGCCTTCAGCGCCGCACGGCGGAAGGATTCCGGATTGCGCACGCTCTCGATATACAGCGCGATCACGCGGGTGGCCTCGTCATCGGCCAGGTAATCGATGAAGTCGGCCAGGTCCAGGTCCACTTCATTGCTGGTCGAAACCAGCTTGGACAGGCCGATCCCACGCGCCGCAGCGCGCGACAGCAAGGCGCCGAGGATGCCGCCGCTTTGCGACACCACGCCGATGCTGCCGGCCGGGAACTGGTCCATTTCCAGCGCACCGCTCGCCGACAGGGGGATGTTGTCGGTCAGGTTGACCAGGCCAATGGTATTGGGCCCCAGCAAGCGCATGCTGCCAGCCGCCTCAATCAGCTCCGCCTGGCGCCGCGCGCCCTCGGCACCAGTCTCGGTATAGCCGCTTGCCAGCACAATGGCTGCGCCCGCGCCGCGTTGCGCCAGGTCGCGCACCGCTAGGTGCGCACGCTCGGCTCCCAGCAGCACGATGCCGACGTCCGGCACTTCGGGCAGCGACGCAATGTCGGGATAGCAGCGCAGTCCGTCGATCGAATCGACCTTGGGATTGACCGGGTAGATCGCCCCGCCGAATCCATGCTTGCGCAAGTACGAAACCGGGCGGCCGGCGGTCTTGGAGGGATCGGCGGAAGCGCCGATCACGGCAACGCTGCGCGGCGTGACAAGTCGTTGGATCGCATTCATGGTGTCAGGCCCTGGTGGCGGTCTTGTTCAGGAAAGCCAGCACGGACTCGCGATGCTCGCTGCTGGTGTAGCAGATGCCCTGCGCCTGGCTGCCCTGTGCAAAGACCTGGTCGGCGGGCAGTTCGAAGGACTGGTTCATGATGCTCTTGCCCAGCGCGATCGCAGTGGCCGAGCCCTGGCTCAGTTCCGCCGCCCAGTTCAGCGCATCGCCGATCAGCGCTTCGGGCTTGCTCAGGCGGTCGGCGATGCCAAGCGCCTTGGCCTCCTTCGCCTCGACCTTGCGGCCCGTGAAGACCAGTTCCTTTGCCGCCGACAGTCCCACGCGGCGTGGCAGGAAATACATGCCGCCACCATCGGGAATCAGGCCCCGGTTGATATAGGACCAGGAGAATGACGCCGATTCGGACGCCAGCACGAAATCGCAGCACAGCGCAGTATCGGCACCCAGCCCGGCTGCGGCACCGTTGACCGCGGCGATGGTGGGCTTGGGCATGGTGTGCAGCAGCTTGACGGTGTGATGGACCCGCTGCTGGCGGCTCCAGCCGTTGAAGCCCACCTCACCCTGCGGCGCTTCCATGCGGCGCTGCATGCCAGCCACGTCGCCGCCGGCGCAAAAGCCCTTGCCGTTGCCGGTGAGCACCAGGGCGCGAATCGCCTTGTCCGCCGCCACACGCTCCAGCGCGTCGATGAACTCCAAGCGCATGTCGTCGCTCATGGCATTGCGCTTGTCGGGGCGGTTAAAGGCGAGCAGCGCAATGCCAGATTCAATCTTCAGTTCAATCAGGGAATAGTTGTCCATGGTCCTGTCTGGTTCCTTTTGTGCGATCAGTGCATCGGTGCGATCTGGTTCTCTACGCTTGCAGCGCTCAGTCGGCCGTGATGTTCGCGTCCTTGATGACCTTGCTCCAGCGCTGGCTTTCGGCCCTGACGTAGCGGCCAAATTCCTCCGGCGTGCCGCCACTGATGGCAAGTCCTTCCTGCTCGGCGCGCTTGCGGAACGCATCGGTTTGCACGGCCTTCTTCGCCGCGGCGTTCAGCCGGGTAATCACTGCCGAAGGCGTGCCGGCCGGCACGAACAGGCCATACCAGCTATCCGCCACGTAATTGGGAACACCGCTTTCCGCGATCGTCGGCACCTTGCTCAACGCCGGCGCCTGCGAGCGCTGCGCGGTCGTGACCGCCACCGCCCGAAGCTTGCCGCTCTCCAGGTGCGGTGCGACCGCAGCCGCGGTGGCGAACATCACATCGACCTGGCCGCCGAGCAGGTCCGTGATCGCCGGGCCGGCACCGCGATAAGGAACGTGGTTCATATCGACCTTGGCCATACTTTTGAACAGCTCGCCGGCCAGGTGTGCGGACGTGCCTGCGCCTTGCGAGGCATAGTTGAGCTTGCCCGGCTTGGCCCTGGCTGCCGCGATCAGGTCTTGCACGGTCTTGATGGGGCTGTCCGGCTTCACCACCAGCACGTTGGGGGAGCGGCCCACCAGCATGACGGGCGCGAACGCCTTCTCCGTATCGAACGGCAATTTCTTGTGCAGGCTCGGGTTGACCGCGTGGGCCATCGTCGCCATAACCAGCGTGTAGCCGTCGGGCGCGCTTTTGGCCACCGCATCGGTGCCGATAATGGTGCTGCCGCCCGGCTTGTTGTCGACGATGACGGGCTGGCCTAAGTCCGCGCCCATGGTGATGCCCATCGCACGTGCAACCAGGTCAGTGCCGCCGCCGGGGGCGAATGGCACCACCATGCGGATCGGCTTCTCGGGGAAGGCTGCGAGCGCAGGCAAGGGAGCTGCCGCGGCCATAAGGAGCGGGATGGCTGCCGTGGCAAGCCGGCGGAAGAAGCCGGTACAGAACAGATGCATGATTTGTCTCCTGGAATGAGTCGGAACGCCGCGGTCGTCAGACTGCATGCACCGGGCGTATTTCTTTGTTGAAGACAGCTTAGGCGCTGGCAGGCAATTCCACACCCTACCAATTCCACTGAATGGAATTAGTGATCCCGGCAAGCTGTCGGCAAAAAAAAATGGCCCTGCAGAGCGCACAAACTCTGCAGGGCCAACCCTATTCCCCAAACCAGTCCCAGATCGCCAGCCGAGGGAATGGAGGACTGCAAACAGACGCCGGACCCGAACCCGGCGAGCACATTACTCAGGCTTGACGTTCCGCTCCGCAATCAACTTCGACCACTTGTCCCCGTCCGCACGGATCTGACCTGCAAATTCCGAAGCAGTCGACGGTGCCGGTGTCAGGCCCATCTTTGCCAGATTGGCCTTGACGTCCTTGTTCTCCAACGTCTTGCGAATGGCCTCATTCAACGTCTGCACAACCTTTGGCGGCGTGCCGGCGGGCACCATCATGCCGTACCAGTTCTCCGCATGGACGCCCTTGATGCCGCTTTCATCCAGCGTCGGCACGTCCGGCAGGTATGGCAGGCGTTTGGCCGTGGTCACGGCGACAGGCTTCAGTTTTTTTCCCTCGATGAACGGCAGGAGGCCCGAGGCATCGCCGAAGAACGCATCCACCTGTCCGCCGATCGTATCGGTGATAGCTGGTGCCGCGCCCTTGTACGCCACGTGCAGGAACTCCGCCGAGGTCGAGGCCTTGAACAGCTCGATCGCCATGTGCGGCATGCTGCCGATGCCGGATGACGCCAGCGACACCGGACGGCCGGCCCGGCTCTGCGCCACTAGGTCCTTCGCCGAGCCGATCTTCGACTGCAGCGGTACCACCAGGACCTGCGGCGTGGTGACCACCAGCGAAACCGGCATCAAATCTCGGTCAGGGCGGTACGACAGGTTCTTGTACAGGGACGGATTGATGACAATGGCCCCGGCACTGGTCAGGAAGAAGACGGAACCATCCGCCGGTCCCTTGGTGACAGCGCTGACGGCAATGGCGCCGTTGGCCCCGGGCCGGTTGTCGATGATGACGGTGCGCTTGAGTTCCGTCTCCAGTTGCTTGGAAATCGCGCGCGCCAGCGCGTCCGCCGGCCCGCCCGCGGGGAACGCCACCACCATCCGCACCACGTCGCCGGCCATGGCCGCCTGGCCGAATGACACCGCCAGTATCGTGGCCAGCGAACCCTTCAGGAAAGTCCTTCTCATGTTGCAATGCCTCCTTCTGTGGGTGCTGGCGGTCAGCCGCCGGCCGCACCTTGCGTATTGACATAGAGCGTATAGATCGAAGTACAGGACGCCATGAACAGCCGGTTGCGATGGCGTCCGCCAAAACACAGGTTGGCACAGCGCTCTGGCAGGCTGATATGCCCGAGGGGTTCGCCATCCGGGGCAAAGATCCGCACGCCGTCGAGTTCGGGCGTGCCCATGCCCCAGCCGCACCACAGGTTGCCGTCAATATCGACGCGAAAGCCATCGGGGGTGCCGGGCCCGGCGTCAACCAGTACTCGGCTGTCGCCCAGCGCCTGGCCACCTTCGCTGACCCGGAAAGCGCGGATGCGGCGCGGCCGCGTGCGCGACTCGATCACATACAGCACTTCCTCGTCAGGCGAGAATGCCAGGCCATTGGGCCCGCTGACGTCATCAGCGACGATGTCGAGGCGTCCGCTGACCGGATCAAGGCGGTAAACGCGCTCCGGCAGTTCCGAAGTCGCCTTCTCGCCCTGGTAGTAGCCGGCGATGCCGAACGGCGGATCAGTGAACCAGATCGAGCCGTCCGACTTCACCACCACGTCATTGGGCGAATTCAGCGGCTTTCCGTCATAGCGGTCCGCCAGCACGGTGGTGCTGCCGTCATACTCGGTGCGCGTGACGCGCCGGCCTACATGTTCGCAGGTCACCAGCCGCCCCTGCCGGTCGCGGGTGTTGCCGTTGGCATGGTTTGACGGGCTACGGAAGACGCTGGTGTTACCGGTCTCCTCATCCCAGCGCAGGATCCGGTCGTTCGGGACATCGCTCCACAGCAGGTAGCGGCCATCCCCGAACCAGACCGGGCCTTCGGCCCAGCGGCAGCCGGTGGCAATGCGATCGATCGCTGCAAGGGGCAGGTGGTATTTCTCGAAGCGCGGGCTCAGTGCCTGGACGCGCGCATCCGGATAGCGCACCGGCTCGGTCGGCGCAAGAAAAGAGTGCATGGTCATCGTTCAGACCGGAGGATCCGGAAAGAGGGTTATCCGTAGAGACGGGACGGGTTCTCCGACAACACGGCGCGCAGCAGTGAGTCATCGCCGGCCGCAACTTGCAGCCAGCCCAGCAGCGCACGGTCGTCCGGCACCGGATAGGACAGGTTCGGATGCGGCCAGTCCGTGCCCCAGATCGCGCGGGTGGGCGCCGCCGCCAACAGGTGCTCCAGTACGGTGCGCGCCTGCGGTGCCTCGAGGTCACCCGCGGTGATGCGGTCCACGCCCGAGACCTTGATCCATACCGATTCATCGCGCAGCAACGCGCAGACGTTGTCAAGTTGGCGCGCCAGCCCGGCTTCAGAGACCGCAACCCGCGCCATATGGTCGATGACGAGCGAGGTGCCCAGATGGCCCACGGCTTCGACCGCCCGGACCACATCCCCCGGCGTGCCATGGACCAGCGCGTGCCAGCCATACGGCCGGATGCGCTCGACAATCGCGCGCACGCGACCCGCATCGAAGGCATTGCCGAGATGGCTCATCAGGCCGATGCGTACGCCCTTGACGCCCCGTGCCGCCATCTGCGCCAGCAGCGTCTCGTCCATGTCCGGGGCAATCACGGCGATGCCGCGATACGCGCCCTCGCCCGCATCGAGCGCACCCAGCAGCGCGCCATGGTCGCTGCCATAGCAGGCTGCCTGCACGATTACGCCGTGCGTGATGCCAATCGAGCGGTGCATGGCGCGCAGGGCATCAAACGGTGCCGCCTGCGGTGCATACACGGCACCGTCGGGCAGCGGGTGCCGGTCATAGGGTCCGTAGATATGCGTGTGGCAGTCCCACACTACCGGTGAGGCGGGCATATCGGCTTCGTCGCTGGCTGCCATCAGTTCGCCGTCGCACCGGTGTCTTTCACCACCTTGGTCCAGCGGGCGTACTCGCCGTGGATCAGGTCACGGTACTGCGCAGGCGTGCCGCCAGTAGGCTCCGCGCCTTGCGCATGCAGCGCCTTGACCACCTCAGGTGCCTTGAGCGTGGCGTTCAGCTCGCGGTTGAGTCGTTCGACCACCGGCGTGGGCGTGCCCTTTGGCGCCACGATGCCTTGCCAGGTGCCGGAATCGAACCCAGGCAGCACGGACTCAGCCAGCGTCGGCACGTCCGGCAACACCGAAACCCGCTTGACGGTAGTAGCCGCGACCGCGCGCAGTTTGCCTTCCTTGATAAACGGCAGCACCGCGTTCAGGCTCCCCGACATCATGAAGTCGATGCGTCCGGCGAGCAGGTCAGGCAGTGCCGCAGCATTGCCTTTGTAGGGGACGTGGTTGAACTTGGTCTTGGTCTTGTCGGCAAACACCACGCTGGTCAGGTGATCGATGGTGCCGTTACCGGACGAGCCGAAGTTGAGCTGCGCCGGTTTGGCCTTCAGCAGCTTGATGAAATCGGCCGGTGTCTTCACTGGCGAGTCGGCGTTGACGATCAGCACCAGCGGCACGGTAGCGGCGTAGCCGACGGGCGCGAAGATCTGGTCCGGATTGAGTTTGGTGTTGTTGAAGAGCGCCGGCGAAATCGCAATCGACGAGCTGTTGTACAGAAGGGTGTAGCCATCCGCCGGCGATTTCGCCACGAACTCTGCGGCAATATTGCCGCCGGCACCGGGACGGTTGTCGACAATGATCTGCTGACCCAGCCGCGTGCTCATATCGCGTGCAATCACGCGGGCGAGGATGTCGGTCGGTCCGCCCGCCGAGAACGCCACCACCAGGCGAATCGGCTTGTCGGGGAACGTGGCGGCGTGCGCGCCGGATGCCAGTGTGCCGAGCATGACGCCGGCGATAAGGCCCAGCGCCTGGCGGCGTCCGATGCCAAGGGAAGATTTCATTTGCAACTCCAAAGCTCTGCCTGCTGGTTCCGCGCTTGATGCTGCTCAGTCGCAGCGTACGCTCATGCCACCGTCGACCACGATCTCCGTACCGGTGACGAAGCGCGCTTCATCGGATGCCAGGAACAGCGCCGCATTGGCGGTATCGCGGCCATCTCCCATGAACCCGAGCGGAATACGTGCCTGGCGCTGGGCCAGCAGTGCGTCGACATCACCGCCCGCGCGTTGCCCGGCAAGGCGCGCCTCCACCATCGGCGTATGCATCTGGCCGGGGATCACCGTGTTGACGCGAATGTTCTTCTTGGCGTACTCGACCGCGACCACGCGCGAGAGCTGGATGATCGCCGCCTTGGCCGAGGCGTAGCCGACCTGGGCCGAACCGGTCCAGCGGATGCCTGAGGTCGACGCGGTATTGACGATGGCGCCACCGCCCTGTTGCTCCATGTGCGGCAGCACGTGCTTGCAGGTCAGGAAGACACTCTTCAGATTGAAGTTGAGCTGGCGGTCCCAGTCTTCTTCGCTAAGCTGCACCGGGCCACCCTTGGCCGAGCCGCCGACGTTGTTGACGAGCACATCCACGCGCCCAAAGCGCGCCACGCAGGCATCGACCATGGCCTTGACCGCCCCGGTATCGGTTACGTCGCACAGGTGCGAGTCAAACTCTGCATTTGCAGCGTCCAGCCGCTCCAGCGTTTCACGCATCGCATCAGCGCTCGTGTCCACGCAAAAAATCTTTGCACCTTCCTGTGCGAAGCGAACCGCAACGGCGCGGCCATTGCCCCAACCGGGGCCGACGCAACCCGCGCCGGTGACGATGACAACCTTTCCTTCGAGACGGCCAGACATACGGAAATCCTTTTGTGTTTCGGGGTAACGGTTTGAACGCAAATCAGGCGCGTACCAGTTCGGGCGCGCTGCCGTCCGGGGGTACGACACCAAAGACATTGATGGTCATCGAGATCAGCGTGTAGTAGCCAGCCAGGCCAACCAGGTCCACCACCTGGTCCTTGCCCAGCACCGCCATCGCGCGCTGGTACAGTTCGTCCGGCACATTGCGCGTGGCATGCAGCTCGGTCAGGAACTCATGGATCACGCGCTCATCCTCCTTGACGAAGGCCGGCTCGCGCCCGGTGCGGATCACCTCGACCACGTCTTCGGCCACACCTGCCTTCAGCGCGATGGGCTTGTGTGCCCACCATTCGAATTCCGACATCCACGTGCGTGCCATCAGCAGGATGGCCAGCTCCGACAGCCGCGGCGACAGCGATGAGTCATAGCGGCAGTACTGGCCCAGCGCCTGCGCACGGTTGGCCAGGCCTGGGCGGTGCAGCCACATCGCAAGCGGCCCGCGAACCTGCCCGCGCGGCCCGGAGGCAATCGCCGCGTGGACTTCCTGCTGCTCGGGCGTCAGTTCTTCGGGTTTCAGTGGATTGAGGCGTTCCATTCGCTTGCGCTCCGTGTCGACGGTTGGAAACGGAACGCAGGCCAGGGCACCGATGGGGGCGCGATCCGACGGGGTCGGCCGGGCTGTCTCCGCTTCATTGTTGGTTTGATGGAAGCTATTCTGGTCGCCGGCGGCGATAGCGTCCAATACAGTTTTAGGAAGAGACTGATTCCGTTCTAGAATAAGTCGACTTCGTCCTCCGCCTTCCTTAGTCCACGCGCCATGCTCGAACTCCGTACCCTCCGCCTCTTCCTCGTGCTCGCCGAGGAGCTTCACTTCGGCCGCGCCGCCCAGCGCCTGCTGATCTCGCAGCCGCCACTGACCAAGCACATCCAGCAGCTCGAAGAAGACCTCGGCGTGCTGCTCTTCGATCGCAACCGCCGCACGGTGCGGCTGACGCCTGCCGGCTCGGCGCTGGTGCGCGAAGCGCGCCGCATGCTCAACCAGCTCGACGCCACCGTGGAGGCGGTGCGCAAGGCCGAGCACGGCGAGACCGGCCATCTGCGGATCGGCTTTGTCGCGGCAGTGCTGTACATGAACATCGAGCGCATCGTGCAAAAGTTCGAGCACGACATCGGCGAGATCGATATCACCTGGGAGGAGACCAGCACCGCCGAGCAGGTCGATGCGCTGCAGCGCGACCGCATCGACCTGGGGTTCGCGCAGATCGGCACGCCCCCGGGCGAGCTTCGCGCCCATGTCATCCACAAGGAGCGGCTGGTGGTGGCTTTGCCGGCATCGCACCCGTTCGCCAAACGCAAGCGCATCGACCTGGTGCGGCTGGCCGAGATGCCCTTTGTCACGATCCCGCGCGACAGCGCGCCGGCGTACTTCGACCTGGTGACCTCCACCTGCGTTCAGGCCGGCTTCAGCCCGCATATCCGGCATTACGCCAAGCACTTGCTGTCAGTGGTCAGCCTGGTGGGGCTGGGCCGCGGCATCGCGCTGGTACCGGCCACGCTCGCCAAGGCTTCGCTGCCCGGCGTGGCCTTGCGTGACCTCACCGGCGAGCCCGCCATCGCCGAATACTCCGCGATATGGAATCCCGACAACAGCTCGCCGGTGCTGCAGCGCGCGCTGCGTTCTCTCGGCGTGCCGCAGGCGTAGCCCGGCTTCAGGCGACGGATTCGGCGGCGGCAAGGATGTGCCGCACCGGCGTCGTCGCCAGCTTGCCAAATGCGTCGATCAGCATTTCCGCCTGCGCGGGCGCAAGGACGTCCGCCGTCAAGGCGCGGAACTTGTCCCGGATGGCTGCCATGCGCGCCGGATTCTCCGCGGAGCCCGACGGGTTGGCCTGGTACGCAAGCAGCGGCTCGCCGTTCTTCGACATCAGTTCCACCCAGCCACAGAAGCTGGCCGGATATAGCGTGTCGAGTTCGATGTCGCGTACGATCTCGATCTCGTTGGCCAGCGCGACGATCGTCGGGTCCGCCAGGCGGGCCTGCCCGAACTGCGCCGGCAGTACCTCGCCATCCAGCAGCGCAACCGCCAGCGCGTAGCGGGCGCTCATCTGTGCGTTCAGCACACTGCCCGGCGCGTAGCGGTAACCGCATTGCATATCGACAACAGTCGGCATGCCGACGCGAATCGGTCCCTGCCCCGCCCAGTTGGCACGCAGCCGCAGCGCACAATCGACATGCGCATGGGCACTGCCGCAGCAAGCATAGGGCTTGAAGTTGGTCCGGGGCATGTGCCAGTCGCTGCCCAGCCCTTCCAGCAGCCTTTCCGGTCTGGGCGACTCCGAGAACGCCTTGAGCCAGCCGCCGTCGCCGGTCTCGAACAACTGGCTCGGGCCGGTCAGGCCGCGCGCCGCCAGTTCGGCAGCCATCACGCCGGCTTGCGCGCCGCGCCCCGGATGGAAGCGCTTGGAATCCGTGCCGTCGCAAGCGAAGGCAAACAGCCCGCCTGACTGGGTGCCGGCAAGACCCAGCGCCCATGCGGTGCGCCCGGCGTCGAGCCCCAGCATCACCGCCGATGCCGCTGCCGCGCCCAGCGGCGCGCACACGGCGGTCATATGCCATCCCTTCATCCTGGCCAGCGCCGGTTGCAACGCCAGTGAGCAGCGGATCATGGTTTCGTAGCCGACGGCAATAGCGGTCTCGACCCGCTCGGGCGGCACCTCTAGCGTCTCCGCCAACGCGAAGACCGCCGGCAATACGACCGCGCCCAAGTGGACCTTTGCATTGTGGAAGTCGTCCAGCTCGTAGGCGTGTGCAGCGGCGCCATTGACCAGCGCGGCATCGGCGGCCCGGTACGACCGGCCCGGCCGGCCCCATGCGCGTGCGCCGCCACCGCGAGGAGCGAGGTAGCCATCTTCCGCCCAGCCACGGATGGCGTGCGACCAGGGCTCGTCATGCCCGGTCAGGCCGGCGCCGAAGGTATCCAGGGAGAGTCCGCCGACCGCCTGCCGCACACCGTCCGGCAGGTCGGCATTGCGGATGCCGGCGATCCATCCGGCGAGCTCCCGGGTGATGGCGATCGATTGCGTTTGCTGATGCATGCTTGCTTGTCCCCTTCCCAGTCCTTCGCTCAATCGATACGGATGCTGGCTGCCTTGACGATACCCGCGACCTTGTCGATCTCATCCTTGATCACCACCTTGAACTGCTCAGGCGTGGACTGCACGGTTTCAAAGGCCAGCTCCTCGAAGCGCGTCTTCAGGCTGGCTTCTCGCACGGCCTTGTTGACCTCCTGCGACAGCTTGCGGGTGATGTCCGCAGGCAGGTTGGCTGGACCCCAGAGCCCATACCACGACAACAGCTCAAACCCCGGCAGGCCGCTCTCGGCAACGGTCGGCACGCCGGGAAGCTGAGGGATACGCTTGCTGCTGGTGACCGCCAGCACCTTCAGCCGCCCCGCCTTGACGAACGGATACGCGCCTGGCATCGGCGACACCGCCGCCGACACGTGCCCGCCCATCACGTCGTTCAACTGCGGCACGGCGCCCTTGTAGGACACGATATCCATCTCCAGCTTGAACGCGTGGCGGATCATCTCCTCGGCCAGGTGGCTGGTGGTGCCTAACCCGGAGGTGGCCCAGGTGTAGGTCCGCGGCTTGGCTTTCGCCAGCTTGACCAGGTCGCGCAGCGAGCTGGTGGGGAGGCTGGTGTTGGCGACGACGATCAGCGGCACGTGCCCCACCTGTGCAATCGGGGTGAAATCCCTGATGGCGTCGTACGGGGCGTTCTTCGCGACGAGCGGCAGGTACACCTGGCTGGAGGCATTGAAGAGCAGCGTATAGCCGTCAGCCGAGGCCTTTGCCACCGCCTCTGACCCGATCATGCCCGACGCACCCGGTCGGTTCTCGATAACGATCGCTTGCCCAAGCTGACGCTGCAGTTGTGCAGCCACCAGGCGCCCCACTGTATCGATCGAGCCGCCCGGGGTGTAAGGGATGATCATCTTGATCGGGCGATTGGGATACGCCTCACTCGCGAGCGCCACCGGCTGCGATCCGACCATTATCGCCATCGCGCCGATCACACCCAGCGCCGCACGCCGCCCTGTTCTGCCAGTCCTGTTCATGGCTGTCTCCTTGGTTTTTACGCGCTTGCAAAGGCGTCCGGACCTTTTCCATCCGCATGGCACCGCGCTATGCAGGCCACTGTAGGGACGGGCCGGCAGACCGTCCAATACTGTTTCGCTCCATGAGTTATAGGGCTGGCATATGACACGGCACTGCGCTACCTGCGTTGGTTGCGGCTATCCTAGTGCCCTGTCTCGCAAGGAAATCAGCACCATGGAACTCCGGCAACTGCTCTATTTCGTGACCGTCGCGGATGAGTTGAACTTCAGCAAGGCCGCGGTGCGGCTGCACATGTCGCAGCCACCGCTCTCCCAGCAAATCAAGGCACTGGAAGACGAGATGGGCGTGGAACTGTTGGTGCGCAATCGCCGGGAAGTACGCCTGACCGACGCGGGCCGTGCCTTCCAGGCAGACTGCCGCACCGTGCTCGACCAAGTGCGCGTAGCCGTGACTACCGCGCGGCGCACGGCGGCCGGCGACATCGGCACGCTGCAGATCGGCATGGTGACGTCAGGCATCTTCCATGTGCTCCCCACCATCCTGACCCGCATGGCAGAGCGTTTCCCCGGGCTGCATATCGCCGTGACCGACATGGGCTCGGCCGACCAGGCGCATGCCGTGATGCAGGGCAAGCTCGATATCGGCATCGTGCATTCGGTCCCGACGCGCAGCGGCCTCGGCAAAGCCCCGATCTTCACCGAGTATTTCACTATCGTCGTGCCCGAAGGCCACGAACTCGCCGCCAGGCCTGCGCTGGCGCTCCGCGACCTCGAAGGTGTGCCACTGGTGGCATTCTCGCGTGAGCACGCGCCGGCGTTGTTCGACGGCATGATCGCCTCATGCCTGCATGCCGGCTTCAGTCCCGTCATCGCACATACGGCGCGCAATCCACTGACCACCTTCCAGATGGTCAAGCTCGGCCTGGGCGTGGCGCTGGTGCCGCGCTCTTACGCCCGCGCCGGGCTGCCAGGCGTGGTGTTTCGTGAGATCGGCCAGACCGCTGGCCACATCCAGCTCTATGCAATCTGGCGTGAGCAGGCGGCCAGCGATCTGGTCATGCGGGTCGTGAGCGAAGTGATGAGCGAACCGATCGCCTACTAAACTGCATCACGCGCCTTCATGCCACCGCGCTTTGCCCCGCAGACAGCGCAGCCACATAGTCGATGATCGCCGCCACAACCTCGTCCAGGCGCTCCGGCAGCAAGGCATGCGCGGCATCGCGGATGGTGAGGTTGGTCACGCGCTCGCCGAGGTAGTCACGCAACACATTGGCATAGCGCTGCGGTGCAATCACATCGTATTCAGCCTGCACATTAAGGATCGGCACGTTGCCGCCAGCGAAGAAGTCATCTACAGGTGTGCGCTTCTGCGCCAGCGTCTGCATCGTCATCAACTCCGTGTTCCAGCCCTGCAGCCAGGGAGCAGGATCATTGCACGGCGCGAAGAATACCGCGCGCAGGCTTTCCAGACGCACCGCGTCCGGCAGGCTGGTATCGCCGCAACGCTCGATCTGGGCGCGTACCTCAGGCGGAATCGGCACGGCATCGACGTCCTTCGGCACCTTGCCCGCCGAACCGGCCAGCAGGACCAGCGCGCGCACCAAATCAGGCCGGTCGCTGGCCACGGTGCGGGCGATCCAGTTGCCATGGGCATGCCCGACGATAACGACCGGCGTCTGGCCGCCATGCTCGATCACGGCTGCGATATCGCCTGCCCAGTCGTGCAACGTCTTGTCGGCAAGGGGGCCGACGCTGCGGCCATTGCCGCGCGGCTCCGGGCAGAAGACGCGATAGCCGGCAGCAGCAAGCGGCTCGGCCAGTTCCAGCATGTCAGTTGCGCCGCGGCCGAGCGACGGCAGCAAGACGATGGCCGGTCCGGCACCCAGTTCATAGACCTCGATGGAGATCGCCGCCGAGCGCGGTACTTCGTAGCGCAGAATTGCGCTTTGGTTGTCGCCAGCGCGCGATGTTGCCTTCGCTTGCTGCTCCGTGTTGCCTGGCATGGTCTAGTCTCCCTCGGTGTACCGGTCAGGACAAAGGCGTCCTGGACCTTGTCCGGCCTACTGTACCGAGGCCACCCTGTAGATTCCAATATGGAATCTGACTGACAGTTATAGGGCTGGCGGGGGACACGGTCAGCCTTCCTGCCGGCTTAGGCTGGCTAGCTTAGTCAGGCTTGATCCCGAGTTTCGTCACGATCTCCGACCAGTTCTTCACTTCGCGGCCGATTAGCGAGGCAAACTGCTGTGGCGTGCCGCCGGCCGGGGCGGCGCCATCGGTAGCGAACTTTGTCGCCGTCTCGGGCTGTGCCAGGATGCGATTCACCTCACCATTGACGCGCTTGACGATATCGGCCGGCATCCCCTTGGGACCGACAATGCCGTACCAGAGCGTAACGTCATAGCCCGGAACACCGCTTTCAGCTACCGTCGGTACCGCGGGCAGCGCTGGCAGCCGCTCGGAAGACGTCACCGCATAGGCCTTCAGCTTGCCGGCCTTGATCAACGGCAGCGCGCTGGCGCTGGCGGCAAAGTACAAGTCGACCTGCTTGGAAACCACGTCGTTCAGTGCCGCGCCGCCGCCTTTGTAGGGAATATGGCGCAACTCAACCTTTGCATTGGCACCGAAGCGCTCGCCCGCAAGATGGATTACGCTGCCGGCTCCGGAGGAGGCGAAGGTCAGCACACCGGGCTTGGCGCGCGCCAGCGAAATGATCTCCGCGACATTGCGCGGCGCGAAATCCGCATGCGAGACCAGGATCAGCGGCCCCTTCGATACTTGGACGATAGGAGTCACGTCTGCCACAGGATCGTACTTAAGGCTGTACAGGCCGGGATTGACGGTATAGCTGGAGGAAACCAGGGTCAGCGTATACCCGTCAGGGGCCGAGGCCCTGCCGGCATTGGCACCGATCTGTCCGCCGGCCCCGGGCCGGTTCTCGACAATGACCGGCTGGCCTAGGGAGCGCGATAGCTTGTCGGCGATGTAACGCCCGACGATATCTGCGCCGCCACCGGGTACAAAGGTGACGATCAGCCGGATAGGCTTGTCAGGGTATGGTGCCGCAAGCGCGGCAAGCGGCACAACGGCAAGCGTAAGGCCTGCGAGAAAAGTGGTTACCGGGCCTCGGCATCCTGCCATGGTGGTGTCTCCTGTTTATTTAAGTCGGTAATGCAGGAGACAATGATCGCAAGGTTGGAGACTCAAGGCCAATACCGATTCGGAAAGACAATGATTCCGCTGCGCTATTGATGACGCAGCCGAGAAGCGGAAGGCGTTCGACCATCACGATATGAGCGATCTCCAACCGGCCGTGCAACACTCATCCTCTCATACAGAGTGCGGGCGCTTAAGCACACAATCATGTGTGCAGCAGATTAGCTGCTTGCTGGCCGTGATTCGTCTTCGCGGAGTATTGTTGTTCCGAGGGAGCCATCGACGACACCCAATCCGGCACGCTGTTGAGTGTCCGTTTCATGAACCATCTCGGTCACCCCTGATCGGAAACTGACTGGCTCAAACGGGTCGGCCAGAGACAGCCGGAGCTTGGCCGCGAGCGGCCGGCAAAAGCCGGCCATGGATGGACCATCGCCCAAGGAAAGCAGATGCGGCCCCAAACGACATCGTCACCAGTTAAAGGCACACGTGTAGCCGCTGCTATCGCATCTTGGAGCGGAGCATCCATCGCCGTTCTTGCGTCGCTCATGTTGGCCATTTCTACTGGAGTTGCACCCAACCGTGCAACTTGGCTAGGGATAGTGCCGCTACTGGCCTGGGTATCGCTTGCCGTGATGACCGTTCGTTGGATTCAGAACCGCCGTTGTCATTGGCTTTGGCCCATTGCAGGGACTACCTGCGGCATTGCGTCTGCCGCTGCTTTCTATATGCTCGGATTTCTCTACATAGCTGCTGTGCCTCTCGCCATCTACTTGGTTTTCTGGCACCTGCTACGGCCTACGGGGTTACCGTTGAGCCGAAAGACCTGAGTCGACAACGGCCGTGCGGCGCAGGGCGCGGTGGGACGAGCAGCGTCGACGCTGCGTGCCGCACAAGACCCTAGGTTGAAGGGTAATGATCGACGTTTCAGATCAGGTCAGCGGTTGGCGGGGAATCCTGAATGCCGGCCAGAATCGGACGCTCATGACAATGCCGAGCAATATGAAGTAGGACATCGTGTAAAAGCCGAGAAGCGGACCGCCGATTGCCAACGCCCAGCGCGCCTCGTGGACAGGCAACAGGCCAAACTGATAGCCGGGCTGCATCCAGGCAACCCAGATTGCCGCGGGGCAGAAGAGCAACGCGATGGTGCGGGTCAGCCCGGACCTTGCCTGGTATTCGCGTTTGTAGGCGTCCATGCGCCTGACGGAACCGAAATAAAGCACGTCCAATGGTCGCAGGAGCCCCAGTATTAGGTAAGGCAGAAACAGGACGGCGAACAGCACGAAATAGGCCGCAGTGGCATGCGGGAAGTGTGATCTCTTGATATAGCCGGATACCGACGGCACTAGGCGGGCAAGGATCGTATCAGCAAAGTCCAGCCCGAACGGACTCGATTGCGAAGGCCAGCAAAGGGCGATGGAGGCCACGGCGATGTAGGGCAGCACATACGCGCCTAGCAGGATCCACAGTGTGGAGGTTTGACCGGTGATGGTCACCAGCTGTGCGGGAAGCCCCGGAGTTTAGTCCGGGGTCAAGAGCACGGACGCCGCAGGCGTCCTAATGGGGCGCTTGTTGTTCCTCAATGTATTGCCGAAGGATATCTATCGGCGCACCGCCGCACGACGAGGCGAAATAGGACGGGGACCACAATACGCCCCGCCGCTTAAGCCACGGATGGAAGTCTCCAAACTGCTGTCGGAGCATACGCGACGAAACGCCCTTCAATGACGCGACGAGATTCGACAACGCCACCTTCGGTGGGTAGTTGACCAACAGGTGTACGTGGTCGTGCTCGCCGTTGAATTCCACCAACTCAGCTTCGAAGTCCCGGCAGACGTTCGCCAGTATCAACTGCATGGCGTCTAGATGCTCTTTCCTGAACACGTTTCGCCGAAATTTTGTAACGAATACCAAGTGGACATGTAGCACAAAGACGCAATGCCGCCCGTGCCGTAAATCGCTATCAATCTTGCGCGGTCGCCCCATCTCTCGCTCTTGCGTAGTTTTGTAGACCAAATATACTATGCGCGAATGGAAGCAACCAAAACACTGAAACTGCGAATCAAGGACAAGCACGCGAAGGCGATGCTTGCGATGGCTCGCGACGTCAATCAGGTCTGGAACTTCTGCAACGAGACCCAGTTCCGCAGCCTCAAGCGGTACTGCAATCGCCCGAAGGTCTGGTTGTCCGGCTTCGATCTCCAAAAGCTGACCAACGGCTTCAGCAAGTGTGAAGGCGTCTCCATCGGGTCGGCCACGCAGCAGCAGGTCTGCGAAGAATTTGCGACACGCCTCAGGCAGTTCAAGCTCCAGCGCCTCAACTGGCGCGTGAGCGACCGCAATTCCCCGAAATACTCGCTTGGCTGGGTTCCGTTCAAGGCGCGGGCACTGACATACAAGAACGGTCAGGTCTGCTTCAACGGCATCAGCATCGGCCTGTGGGACTCGTATGGCCTCTCGAAGTACGAACTGAGGGCGGGCAGCTTCAACGAGGACTCCCGCGGGCGTTGGTATCTCAACGTGGCCGTCAAGGTACAGGTCGAAGAGAAGCGCGTGCCGGACGGCGCTACAACCATCGGTATCGACCTTGGCCTGAAAACGCTCGCGACGTACAGCGACGGCACATCGTTCAACCCGAAGAAGTTCTATCGCGAATCGGAAGCGGCGTTGGGTATCGCGCAACGGGCTCGCAAGAAGAAGCGCGTGAAGGCTATCCACGCCCGTATCGCGAATCAGCGCAAGGACGCCATCCACAAGGAAACGACCGCGCTGGTCAGGAAACATGCAGCAATCTTCGTAGGGAACGTGAACGCGAAAGCGGTGGCAAAAACGAGTATGGCAAAGTCCGTGCTCGATGCCGCGTGGACGACGTTCAGGACACAACTCCAGTACAAGGCCATCAGGCAGGCAGTGGTGTTCGCAGAGATCAACGAAGCGTTTTCAACCCAAACGTGCTCGTGCTGTGGCGTTATCTCGCCCAGCAGTCCGAAAGGTAGAGCCGGACTTGGAATAAGGCAGTGGACGTGTTGCTCGTGCGGGTCGGTACACGACCGCGACACGAACGCCGCGTGCAACATTGCCCGCCTGGGACATCAGGCGCTAGAAGTAGGAATCTCCGGGGTTTAGCCCGGAGAGGATGTCAAGTAGTTCCGCATATTGTTGGACCGGCGTGCTCGGCCGACCTGTTGGGCTGACGATTGTGCCAATTGCGACGATCCGAAACTACATGGGACAGGCGGCGCAAGCCAGTATCGCGAAGTGGGATGTCTTCGGCCCACAACAGTGCGCTAGCGCGGCGAGCCCGCCCGCGCGTCGCGCGAGGGCGGCGCCATGACTGTCAATTCACCCCCCAGATCTGCGACAAAAAAATGGCCCCCAACGAGTGAGGGCCTGAGGGAACGGGTACATCTTGAGAGGCAATTCCGTAGCGGGGCGCGCTACTGAACTGATCTTAAAGTGGTTTATGCCCGAGGCATCCCCCGAAAGTTGGTCAATTTCGACTACTTCTCGCTGGAATGGGGCCAATCGGCCTGGCCAGAACGCTGGTGACGGCCCCTGAAACCTGCCAGCCGTCCATCTCGCTCTCAAAAATGCCGTGAACGAGACGGTCCAGACAGACGACTTCCAACCCGTCCGCCTCGATCGTGCCGAGAATGTGGGCAACGGTCGTGCCACGCGTGCCGCGTCGCTTGATCGTTGCCAGCCCCTCTCCAATGGCGATGCTGCACTCGTTTGCTTTCATGCTGCCTCCTTGAGCAGTTCACGTTGATCCCGGGCCTTGCGACCGTGCAGCTTGGCGAGATCGTCAACAAATTCGTCCAACAGCGTGTCCATATGCAGGAACGCCTCGTCTTCCAGTTCCGGTGTCGCCCAGTCCAGGCCCGCCTCCATGGCATCCCGTTTGTGCGCCACCATCTGGTCCTGGTAGATATCTAGACTCCCGGGCAGATGGAAATAAACCACCTTCAACTGCCCCTTTCGGTTCCACCGCAGCGCGCGCCGCATCGACTGATACTCGATGCGCCACGTCCACGAACGGTCATAGAAGAGCACGTAGTCGGCATTGGGCAGGTTGTAGCCCGCCCGGCCCGACGCCTTGGTGCACAACAGCCCCGTGGCAGTGCCGCCGACGAAACGCTTGTCCTTGTCGGCCACGCGCTTCGCAATCGGAATGCCGCCGTGAAACGGCACCGTCTCTACCCCCTTTGCCTTCAACTGGCTGGCGATGAGGTTAATGACGCCCGGGTTCTCGGCAAACAGGATGGCCTGCTTGCCCTCCGCTGCGATGGCTTCCAGCCGCTCAATTACCGCGCGCTGCTTGCTGGTCAGCTGCCCCAGCGCTCCGACACCGTCCACCCCATGCTGCGGGTAGTTGGCGGCGAAGTGCACGGCACGGATGCGGGCCAGAATCGCGATCAGGTTGTTGGACTTCCCTTCCACCTTTCGCACGTCCCGGTACCACTGGGCGAACTCGTCGGCCGTCCGCAGATAGAGCGACAAGTGCGCAGGATCCCAGTCCGTCTCAACCACCTCGACCGCGGGCGGCTCGATGCGGATATAGCGGGCTACATCGGGCTCGCACACCAACCGGCGCTTCACGTGCGGCGCCAGCATCTGCCGGTACCGCGGCAGGTTGCCGATCTTGGGCACTTCGCGTTTGGCCCCATCCTGCAGGCTTTCGGCAAATTCCCACGTCACCCACTCGAGCACCACGAAATCGCTGCGGAAGCGATCAATGCCGCGCTCGGCATGCTGCACCGAGGCGAGCCAGCTAGCTTCCAGGTAGCCACGTCGGTAGCCATATGGCTGAGCCGCGGTGCCGTCACCGCCCGTGAACGCGATCAGTCCGAAGATATCGCGCGCATAGTTGGCAATGGGGCTGCCAGTCAGGATGTAGCGCCGCTTCGCCGACAGCTGCCAGAGCGCGCGGCTCTGGTCGCTGGCCGGGTTGGACAGGCGCTCCCCCTCATCAGCCACCAGCAGGCTGATGCGACGGCGCAGCCGGTGCGCGTAGGTGACACGGCGCGAGGCCTGCCGGTCGACAGGCATGCGTAGGCGCTCATAGGCGATCAGGTTGAGGCGGCCAAGCTGCGCCAGGTCCTCAGGGGACTGAATTACATGGACGTCCGAGGCCGGCATGACCTGCTCCAGCTCGGCGCGCATCTCGGCGATCAGGCGTGCCTCAACGACAATCAGTCCGTGCTTGACGCCGGACAGCAGGATCAATCCCGCCGCGAGACGCGACTTGCCGCAGCCCTGCTCCCACGCCGCCACCGCACCGTTGGGCTTGAGCAGCAGTTCGACCAGGTCGTCCTGTTGAAACTGCCAATTCAGCCACCGGTCAATACCCAGCGCCAGCAGCCGCTTGCGCAGCCGCTCGGCCTGCCCGGGATAGCGCGCGGCCAGCCCCTCGTGCACGACTTCCCACGCCTGCGCCGATTTCTCGACGCTGTAGCGGGTGGTGATCTCGTCCAGCGAGACGACGTAGACCTTGTCGCGCACCCGGTACTGGTAGCGCCCATCGGCCTGCCGTTCGAATCGCACCGTCTGGCCAGCCTTGATGACCGGACCGCCCCATACTGACGAATCGACAAGATGCGTTTTGGTCGCCGTCCCGACGATGGTATCGGCGGCACCTACGCCGGTCGTCCAGACCGCGTGGCGCAAGGGTAACGCCTGGCGCATGCTGCGACGCAGACGCTGGTGGAAGTGCTCGAGGAAGCCTGGCGCAAACTCCGGCTCACCGCCGGCGGCCTTCACCATGCCGACGAGCGCGCCCAATGCCTTGATCGGATCGGGCTGCACTAGATAGGCCTCCAGATCCAGCCGACCCGTGCCTGCGTAGCGAAAGCCACGCGGCAGGCGCTGGCCTTCCAGCGGCACAATGCGGCTCTCAAGCACACGGTTGAGCACCATCGCCTCGACGAACCCGCATTCGAATCCCAGCACGATGCGGCGCCCGTTATGCGACATCCGTACCCGTTTCTGCGAGGTCACCGGACGCGTGATGGCCGGCCCTTCGTCATCCAGCAGCTGGTGACCGAGCCGCGGTTCGCCATAGAGACCATCCTCGGCCTGCAGTTCCAGCGCAGGCAGGAGCTGGGCCAAATCCGACACGGCTTGCCGCACGAAATCGCGGGCGCGCATTCGATAGCGGGCGAAAACCGCAATGGAGGTGCGCACCTCCGCCCCTTCCTCCCGGAAGGCGCTCGTTGGCAGGTCGAACACGCCGACCACACGCCTTGCCGCATCGGCGAAGGGTTCGCCGTGGCCGATCACCAGGCCGGCGAACTTGTCGACGAAGGTTGTGGGCAGCAGTGCCACCACGATCTGCGCCGCGTCGAGTGCCTGTGACAGCGCATATTCATGACTCAGGGCGCTGGTGTTGGCCCCAAATCGGCCCCAGGTAGTGCAGTCGTAGGGCTTCAGGTGCGGCGACTCCAGATGGATGGAGAACGGCGGGTTAATGAGGGCGACATCGAAGCGCGTCGGATGGATTTCCTCCATGCCGGCGTGCCGAAAGCTGCCGTCAAAGCCAGCCGCCTCGACGGCTAGTTGCACCGCCTCGATCGTTGGTTGGTGCACATCCACGCCGTACAGGCTGTGCGTGACCGGGTCCGCGAACTGCAGCAGGCGAGCGGAGCCGACCGAGTTGTCGAGAATCGACAACCTCCGGTTGGGCTGCCAGTGGCCGAAGGCGTACCACATCAGCCGGGCAATGGCATCGGGCGTGAAGAACTGGGACAGGTGGCGCTGACGCGCCGCGTGCAACTCGCCCATGTTCGCGATTTTCTCGGCCTGAGAGCCAAGGCTGACAAGCGCCCGCAAGGGTGCATACCAAGTAGTAGACATGATGGGTTCCAGAAAAGAAAAAGCCCCGTCAGAAACTGACGGGGCTTCAAGGGGATGCAAGCCGAGGTCGGCTATGCAGACTGAGGTGATATGCCGACTTGCCGCTGGACGCACGGGGCCTACGCGGCTTCCTGCATAAACGCTTCGCCGTACTCGCCGAGGAAGAGCATCAGGTCGTCGGCGACTTGGTGGGAGAACCGAAACTCCCACGCCTCCTTAAAGAACACGATGTCGAGCCCCGGATAGCTGTGCTTCTCGCGGTAGTTGTACTGGACGTCGTGCACGTTGACCTGGTTGAGCCCGCCAGCCAGCAGGTGATGACCGGCCTTGGCAGCGAAGGTCGCGAGGCCAGACAGGGAATTCGCAGTGCTCTCGCGGCTGTAGTAGCCCACCTGGCGCGTTGATCGCCGGTGGACAGCCTCGGAGATGACGTGCTTGCGCAGCACCACCGCCGCGGCAGTGCGCTGGACTTCGCGCTTGCGGTTGAGGCCGAAACCGGAAATGATTCGCTGGGCGGCTTGCTGGTAGGCCAGCTCCGCGCCACCATGGCCGCCATAGCGGCGGGCCATCGAGGCCCAGAGCCCGTCGATGTCTGGGATCCTCCCGGCCCTCAGGGCCGCGTCGATATCCAGGCCGGCGCGCTTGTACTCGTCCTCGTGGGCAATATCGAGACGCGCGCCCTGGGGGGCGAACTCGCGCCGGGCGCGATTGACGACACCACCGGCGACCGAGCGGCAGAACTTTTCGAGCTCTCGCTCCGTACTGTATTCGCTGCGAAGCCCTACCGACAGGTAGTGGTCGGGAACCGCAGCGACTGTCTCGCGTTCGAAAGCTGCAGCGGCGGCATACGAGGCGTGGGCCGCCTTCTGCGCGGCGATGAACTGCTCAATGATTTCCTTGTACATAGTGGTCTCTCAAGAAGGATATGGGAGACCCCCCAACGGGAGGTCTCCCGAAGGGGTGAAAATGAGGGGGCGGGCTCGCTTAACCGGGTATTCGCCGATTTCGTCGCCCTGCCGTCAAGGCTGGATCAATGGAAAGCCAGAGCCGGGCCAGTGGGCATCGGCACGATACCCAACGCCAGCCAGTGGGCGACCGGGTGATCCGGGAAATCCGGAATCGCCCCAAGGCGGTACAGAGCTGGCACGTCCTGCAGCTCGCACTCGCCATCCCGCAGCAAGCGGCGGTAGCGATCGCTCAAGCAAAGCCAGGCCAGTTCGGCCCGGGCGACGTGATCCCACTGCGCAGGCAAGCGCGACTCATCGAACAGCGCATGGCCTGCCACATTCATGCAGGCCACCACCTCGTGATAGCGGCCGAAATCGTGAGGGAAGCTTCTACGCACGAACGTCAGCACTTCGGGCGCGTGCACACCGAAGATCCGGCCCAGTTGGCGGATGTACACCGCGCACTCCATAGGAGAGCGCTTGGCATAGTCATCGCTGCCGACCTGCGCGCATTCTTCTTCCCACGGTGCGGGACCGACTTCGATTTCGAGGAATTCTTGGGACATGGCGTTTCCTTTGGATGCGGAGCTGGGAAACGCCCCACCGGGAAGTTTCCCAGCGGGTAGACGACCATCCGACATGATCGGACTCGTTTTGGGAGCCGCACCTCCCAAGGGAGGCGCGGCACTTCGGTCAGTTAAGACCGTAGGAAATATTGCTCACGAGGATGGCCTCGCGCGCAACGTGCTGCTGAAAGCCTTGAAGATTGGCGGACACCCATTCTCCGGCCAGCCGGTTGGTGTATGCCTCATCCCGGTAAAGGTTGTCTTCAGGGAATCGGTTGTACAGCCACGCATGACATGCTTCGTGCGCGGCGGCGGCAACACTCGCTGCGTCGGACGCATCTAGGTCCAGCAGTTCGATTACAGGCGGAAGGTCCGTCGGTTTGATTCCGAGTTCGGCCATCCAATCCTGCATCGTGCCCTTGACGGCGGGCGAAAACCCTGCCAATTCGCCGTGTCTGATAAGAGTCTTGCCGGGTTCGACATCGCTCTGTACCAGTGCCACTAACTCAGTTCCAAGAATGTCGCGGACTACGTCGACGACATTCCACCTGCCGGCTCCGAGGTGACTCAGGGATTGTTTGCAAGCTTCCATGGCTAGATCGGAGATAAGCACGGAAGCCGGCCCATATGGGAGGCATTCCCGTGCGGGTTGGGAAGGAGATCGCGGAAAAATTCCGTGATCGAATGGCCGAACAATTGGACTATCAGTAGTGATCAAACCTGAAGGTCGCGCCGTGTTTCGAGACGAAAGAAAGGAGTGTGTCGACCTCGTCCGCCGCAAAGCAAAACTCGCACCAGCCTTTAAAGAAGAGAATATGCAGGCCCGGCAAGCGCCCAGACAACTGGGACGCGGGTAGCGTCGCGTCGATCGCGCCGAGTGCGGCGGCGAGTTCATCGAAGCCACTTTCGCCCGCAAACTGCGCGAGCGCCTCGAACGAGGAACGCATGTTCTCCGTACTCGACGCATTCATGCGGCCCGATTCGGCGATCAAGAAGCTCTTGCGCAATACCACTTCGCCCACGGGCTGCCGATCAAGCGCGCGCTTCGAGAGCAGAAACCGTCTCGCGATCTCCTTTGCGGAGTTACATGGTTGTGTCTGGACGGCGGACGGGTCGACCGCAATCCTTGCCCTCTGAATAGCCGACTGGGATTGGACTTGCATGGCAGTGCTCCGATATGGCCGGGAACACCCCCTTGCGGGATGTGTATCCCGAAGGGTGGAAGAGAGGCGAAAATCGCCGTCAGCGCGAGACAGTGGTCTTCGCTGGGAACAACAGCTTGGCGAGAAGCCAGGCAGAGCAAATGAGCAACTGAAAGTCGATGCAGATGGACACCTGCATCATCGCGACGCGAACGTCAGGTGTAACCTGCAAAAAATAGAGCATGGCGAGCAGGAGACTGTCGCAAGGACAGCCAACCCAGTCGTGCGAGAGGACATGTACATAAAGGCTCCAGGAGATGGAGCCTTCTCCATTGGGGAAGGCCCCAATGGGTGAGAAAGCAGATGGCCGGTACGCCGGCAGAGGTCGATGCGCAGTAGCGCGGAGAGTGGTCCGAATCTTACCGCGCCTCGAACGCCGGGACAAGGACCGAGCGGATTGTCGCGCTAACTCAGTCGCGCTTTGCCGCGATACGAGCTCTTCGGCTGGCCTCGCGTAGCCGGTCAACCACGGACCAGCGCCGCTGCGCGACCTCCTCGGGGTTCTCCAGATTGGAGAAGTCAGGCAATGGGCCATCGTCGAAGGCCTGGTACTCGTCGGGGATCTTGCCTGCGGCCTTGAGTTCCGATCGAAGCCGCTTCGATAGCCCGTAGTTGATCTCGGTGATTGCCACGTAATCCCACCGCGCTGGCAACGCTTGTTCCGAAAACCATACCTCGCCCTCGCCCGGCGCAACCAGCGCCACCACGTCATAGATTCTGCCCGCCGGCGATGGCACGGCCCGCACTTCGAAGCGCAGCACCTCGCTACACGGATGCCAGAAAACACGATCCAGATAGCGCCGGAAGGTGAGTGCATCCATCAGGGCGATATCGTCGTAGGACGGATCGCCCGGCGGGACAACTTCGCGTTCGCCCTTCGGGCGCGCGCCGAGGGAGACCTCGCGGAACTTGAGAATGGGGAGTTCAGACATGGCTTTCCGTAAATGACGCGCGAAATTCTATAGTTTTCACCTCTACGTGCGGCGGAATTCGGCCTGAGAATGGTACGCGGCGCAACATGCGCGCCGGCCTCCTTGACTTGTCGACGGCTTCGGTATCTTGGATGTAAGAGCGAGCAACTGATATGTAAGGTTTATCGGATCAACGAATTCGCAAAGCGCTTCGGGCGGGCTCCCAGTACAGTGCGCCGCTGGGAGCGCGAAGGCATCCTGGCGGCTAAGCGCCTGCCTTCCGGTAATCGGTACTTTGACGAATCCGATGTTCGCGCAATGCTTGGCGGCGGGCCTGAGAAGCGATCGACAATCGTGTACTGCCGCGTCAGTAGCGCTGGGCAGCGCGACGACTTGCGATCTCAGGTGGCGGCGATGGAGGAATACTGCCGGGCTGGCGCAATTGCTGTTGACGAGTGGATTCAGGAAGTCGGCGGCGGCATGAACTTCAAGCGCAAGTGTTTCCTCGCGCTGATTGAGCGCATCCAGTGTGGTGAGATTGAGCGAGTTCTCATCGCCCACAAGGACAGGGCTCGTTCGCTTCGGATTCGACCTGCTTGACCATCTTGCGCGCGAGAACGGTTGCGAGATCATCGTGGTCAATCAGGAATCGCTGTCGCCAGAGCAGGAAATGTTTGAGGACCTGCTTGCGATCGTCCATACGTTCTCATATCGCCTGTCCGGCATGCGCAAGTACAAAAAGCAGATCAAGGAAGACTATCCGGGCAGCAAGAAACCGAAGGAAATGTTGGCATGACAACCGTCACCCGCACTCTCTATGCGACCTCGTCGTGCACGCCTGCGCTTCGCGCGGTGTGCAGGGCAATGGCGTTCGTCCGAGCGGACCTCTGGCGTCGCTATGGCGCGCTGGGGAACGTCGGCAAGAGTGCGGCTGACATCCGCAAGGAAGTGACGGCTGGCGGCTGGTGTGCATCGCTCGCGGTGGACGGCACGATCCGAGCCGAGACCACGAAGGATGCCGTCAACGACATCCTCACGTACAAGGCGGCCGCATGCGCGAAGGTGCGACAAGCCATCGCGATGCGGACCTCCGACGAGGCAGAGCGAAAGCGGCTCTATACCCTGCTCAAACGTGACCAGTGGCTAGAAGACAAGTACCTGCACCGGATGATGCGCAAGTACTTTCTGCACGGCGTTTCGCGTTGCGACAATCAGTTCATCGTCCGCTCGGACAAGCATGAGAGCCGCGTCAGAGACGGGCACCTGGTCATCACCATACACATCGCCAGGCAGTATGGCCCTTCGATCGAACTCCTGACGAACAGCAACGGCAAGAACGTGGACATCACGGGTTGCAACCTGCGTGTGATCGTCAAGGGTAACGCGGTCGAAATTCACTACGCTACCGCGAAGGCCGAAGGGCGCCCCTGCGGCACAGGGGAAATTGGCGTCGACAAAGGCTACACCGAGGCCTTCGCCGACTCAGATGGCGAGCATCATGGTCAGACGTTCGGCGCCGTGCTGAGCACTTACAGCGACCAGGTTTCGAGAACCGGCAAAGCACGAAACCGGCTGCATGCCCTTGAGAAAGCCCATCGCAAAGCCGGGCGCATCGCCAAGGCCGAGCGCATCCGGAAGTGCAACCTCGGACGCGTGAAACTGCAGGCGCGCAGGAACCGCACAAAGCAGCGGTTGCGCACGATTGCCTACCAGGCCGTCCATACCATCGTGGACAAGGCGGCAGTGGTCGGTTCGGAAGACCTGACGTCGCCCATCAAGGGCAGGGGTCAGTGGCGGAACTACAACCGCCGCATGAGCGCATGGGCCAAGGGTGTACTGGCTCAAGCGCTCGATGAAGTTTGCACGCAGCGTGGAGCGACGCACGTCGTCGTCAACGCCGCCTACACGTCGCAAATGGACTCGTTCACGCGCTTGCTGCAAGGCAAGCGCGAGGGCGACAAATTTTACCGTGCCAACGGGGACGTTCTTCAGGCGGATACCAATGCTGCGCGGAACGTGCGGAACAGGATTCACGACCGGGAAATCACCCGGTACATGCCTCACCTCCAGGTGAAGCAGATTCTGCTCGCGCGCTCCTCCGGCGCAACTGAGCGTCAAGGGGCTTCAGTTGGGCGGCGCAAGTCGCGTCAACGAAGTGCGGATAAATCCAATGCTCAACTTTGAGCAGATTTTATGGAACAGCAATCCAAACCTTCCCGCAATGCGCTTTTCCCGCCTCGAACGCCACCCCCCCTATCGACTTCAATACCCGTCGCCAGGCCGCCTTCGCGCGCAAGGGTTCTCTCAAGGTTGGGATCGCCGTTGCCGGCGGGCAAGAGTTCCTCGTCGGGAGAATTCTGCTCGGCCGCCCGTGGTCCTCAAAGGTTCAGGAATATGCCCAATCCTTCGCCGGCCGCGACCTAAAGCCCCTCGTCACGTTGATCGACAACGAAGGGGTGGACTATCTGCGCCTGATCCTCACCCGCGTCTCGCCAGAGGATGAGGCCGACTACATCGTGTCGACCGTCCACCGGGCCAAGGGCCTCGAATGGGAGCGCGTGCAGCTCGCCGGCGACCTCAAGTTCAAGACCGGTGACGATGGCGAACTCACCATGGCACCGGAAGAGATGCGCCTGCTCTACGTAGCCATGACCCGCGCGAAGCACCTGCTCGATGTCAGCGAAATCCGGCGCGACCTCTACACCATGTTCCGGGAAGCCGGAGTCTAAGGAGAACACCCCATGATCACCGTACGGATTGGTGGCAACGAGTTTCCGCTGGAGGAAGTGCTGGAAGATCCCGGCCGCTATGCGCGCCACCTCGAGCGGGCTAAGACGATTCAGGGCTTTGCGGAGTGTGGCTGCACCGAGAGCCGGCCGCGGCCCAAACTTGTGATCCGGCGCCACCGCGACATCTTCCTGCTCGCGCGCTGGCCGGAGCAGGCGTTCCGGCACGCCGAAGGATGCGCTTTCCACAGAAAGACCATCGCGACGTCCGGCGCCGCCGACAGTCTCGACGCATTCCGCCTGCGCAATGGCCGGCTCGATATCCGCCTCGACGCCTCACTTTCGGTCAGCACCCACACCCCGGTCAAAACCGTCCAGCGAACGCCGAAGGGCCAGAGCACCAAGCCGCAACGGCGATCCGCAGGCCTACCGGCGTTCCTCGAATTCGCTTGGGAGCAGGCCGGTCTTAATGTGTGGCCCGGTACCGGTGCGCGCAGCTGGAACGCCTGCTGGTCGCAATTGACGGCCGAGCTGGCCGACTGCCGCATCAATGGCAAGGACGCCGACGGCTTGCTGCACATCATGCAGCGCTGGGACCCGGCGCGAAAGTCCGAAATCCTGGCCGAGTTTGAGGCGTGGCAGGCAAGGCTTTCGCCTACGGCCACCGGGAATCCACGCGGCATCCTAATCGGCGAAATCGAGTCGCACGCGACCACCCCGTACGGCGGCAAGGTCGTCCTGCGCCAGAGCCCGCAGCGCTTCTTCATGTCGTCGGGCTTGTATGAGCGCCTGCAGGCTTCGTTTGGAACGGCGCTCGCCGGCATCGGACGGGCCGAGCAACGGTGTGTGGCAGTCCTGCTCGTTGAGAAGTCCCGCTCGAATTACCTGACGGTGGTCGATATCGGGGCCATGCTTGCCAACCGGCAGTTCCTGCCCTGCGACTCTTCCCATGAAGTTGCCATGGCCGATCACCTGATCGGTCTGCGCCGGGCATTCCGCAAGCCGCTGCGGCATGTCGGTCGGGCGGAGGTACACCCCGACTTCGTCCTCACCGACGTCCAGCTGGAGACAGTCATCGAAGTGCTTGGCATGACGGGCAATCCCGAGTACGAGGCGCGGATGGCCAGAAAGCGCCAGCACTACCGGACTGCCGACGTTCCTTTTCTCGAATGGGATGCGGTAGCGACGCCGATTGCCAGCGTGCGACTGCCTCCCGTTGGCCCCCTGGCAGCCGATGCACGCTGATCGTATCCCAATAGCCGACGCCTTGTATGGCAAGGCGCTGGAACTGGTGCATCAGCACCGCGCCGCGTCGATTGCGCTACTGGAGCGTCATCTCGGCATCGGGCTGGACATGGCGGAAGCACTACTCCAGCGAATGACCACGGAAACCACCGCCGTGCGGCGCGTGCCGAGCGGCCTGTATCTCTACACGCACGGACCCATCGGGGAGGAGCTGGCAGCGCTCCACGGGTTCGCGCAGGAGGTCCTCGCCGCGCTCGCCAGCGACAGTGTCGATGTCGCCGAACTGCGAGCCGCTGCAGGCCGCTACGGTCTCCCGGTCCCGCACCAAGCCGCCGCTCATGCGTCCACGACCTGAGCCAGGCAAAGCGGTTCGTCCTCGCCTCGTTCGGTCGGCCTACCCGCCGCAGCGCCGCCGAGAGCCTCACCGGCAGCCGGCATTCCGTGCACGTCCACATAGCCACCCCCGTCTTGACATCGCCAGTCGCCCGCTACGCTGAATCCCATGTAGCCGCGATCACTCCCACCACCATGAAACCTGCCCACACTTCCATCTCCACAAAGACATCCGCCGCAGCGGGCATCGAAAAGCGTGTGTCGCAGCCACACTCGCCAGTCACCGGCGGGCGTGGTGTCTGCGAGCTCTGCGGCTCGAATGAATCGCGCCTGCACGCACCAGCCAACCCGCCCGAGCGCGACACGCGCACCCTGGATATGTTCGAGGACCAACAGTCAACTACCCCGGCCTAAAGGCCGGAGCTTGAAAGGCAACTGACAAGCTCGGGTTGACCAGGCAAAGCGGTAGCCAATCCGCTACGTTGCGAACAGGTGCAAGACCGACGTTGGGATGCTTCCTTAGTCCCAACCTCTCGAAGCCCCGGTTGCAGACAAGCGACAGGGTAAGCACGAAACGGATCAGGGCAGATCGCCGGTTCGCAACATTGCCGAAGGGAGACGCCCCGCAAGGGGCGCGTAACCAGGCCCGTAAGGGCACCTAGTAGGAGAGATTGCATGGCAGTCTTTGTGTTGGACAGGCACGGCAAGCCGCTCATGCCGTGCAGCGAGAAGCGGGCCCGCTTGCTGCTCGAGCGCGGGCGGGCTCGCGTGCATCATTTGATACCGTTCGCAATCCGGCTGACCGACCGGCGACTGGTGGACAGTGAGCTCCAGCCGCTGCGCCTCAAGCTCGATCCAGGCAGCAAGGAGACCGGTGTCGCCATTGTCCGCGTAACGGCTTCGGACGCCGGCGGCGCGCCAGTCGCCTTCGTGCTTTCGCTGGCCGAGATCATCCACCGCGGCCGGCAGATCAGCGAGGCACTTACTGCCCGACGCGCCATGCGGCGGGCCCGGCGCGGGCGCATGACGCGCAATCGCGCGGCCAGATTCGACAATCGTCGAAAGCCGGAAGGCTGGCTCGCGCCCAGCCTTCGTCACCGCGTCGAGACGACTGCGGCATGGGTGCGCCGCTTCCGCAAGCTCGCCCCAATCACCGCCCTCAGCATTGAACTGGTGCGCTTTGACATGCAGGCCATGGAAAACCCGGAGATCTCAGGCGTTGAGTACCAGCAAGGCACGCTCCTGGGCTACGAGGTCAAGGAATACCTGCTGGCGAAGCTCGGCCGAACTTGCGCATATTGCGACGCAACGGATCGCCCCTTGGAGACTGAACACATCCTCGCCAAGGCCAACGGCGGGTCCAACCGCGTTTCGAACCTGACGCTTGCGTGCCGGCCCTGCAACCAGAAGAAGGGGAACCTTCCGTTAGAGGTCTTCCTGCGCAAGGACCCCGATCGCGCCAAGCGCATCCTGGCACGCGCGAAAGCACCGCTGCGTGACGCCGCAGCCGTGAATGCAACTCGCTTCGCCCTGCTCAATGCCCTCAAATCCTTCGGGCTGCCCCTCGAAACCGGGTCCGGCGCTCAGACGAAGTACAACCGCAGGCGTCTCGACATCCCAAAGTCGCATGCGCTAGACGCGGCCTGCGTTGGCAACGTGCATTCCGTCTGGACCTGGCAACGGCCCATACTGCGCATCAAATGCGCCGGCCGCGGTAGTTATCAGCGCACTCGCCTTACCGCTCACGGCTTCGCCCGCGGCTATCTCATGCGCAGCAAACGCGCGTTCGGCTTTCAGACCGGCGACATGGTCAAGGCGGTGGTTCCCTCCGGGAAAAAGGCAGGTACGCATATTGGCCGAGTTGCCATCCGAGCAACCGGCTCTTTTAACATCCAAACCGCCGCTGGCGCCGTGCAGGGTATTTCCTACAAGCACTGCAATCTGCTCCAGCGCGGCGACGGGTATGGATATTCCTTCATAACGCCCACCACAAAGGAGAGCGAGACCAGGGGCGACGCTTCGCGTCGCGCGCTATCCCTCCCCGGCCTGAAGGCCGAGGTTTCTCGCGCAAACTGATGAGCGAAAACACAAAGATCGAGTGGACCGACCACAGCTGGAACCCGTGGGAGGGCTGCCAGAAGATTGGCCCCGGCTGTGACCACTGCTATGCCGAGACCCGCAATGCCCGCTTTGGCGGTGGCCAGGCCCAGAACTGGGGCCCCGGCGCGCCGCGCCGGCGCACCTCCGCTGCCAATTGGCGCAAGCCGTTCCGCTGGAACCTCGCACACGCCGCCTTCGCCGCGGTGCACGGCCGCCGGCAGCGCGTCTTCTGCGCGAGCCTGGCCGATGTGTTCGACAACGACGTGCCGCTCGAATGGTTCATCGACATGCTCGATGTTTGGCGGCAGACGCCGAACCTCGACAAGCTCGTGCTGACCAAGCGCGTCGGCAACGCCATGAAGCGGCTTGGCGAAGCGTTCAATGCACTACTGCTGCGCGACGACTGCGCAGAGAATCCCTTGGTGCCGTGGCTGGCCACCTGGATCGCCGGCAACGCACCGGCCGACATCTGGTTGGGGGCCACCATCGTCAATCAGGCCGAAGCGGAACGAGACATTCCGAAACTGCTGCGTGTCCCCGCCAAAACCCGCTTCCTCTCCATGGAGCCACTGCTCGGCCACGTCGACGTGTTCTCGACGATCACAGGCGAACTCCTGCACTCGTCCGGCAACGACTACAACCCTGGATCGATCGACTGGATCATCGCGGGCGGTGAGAGCGGACGCGACGCACGCCCGATGCACCCTGCCTGGTCGCGCAGCTTGCGGGATCAGTGCGCAGCGGCTGGCGTTCCCTTCCTCCTAAAGCAGTGGGGCGAATGGCACACGGCTTCCGTGCTCACGACCACCGGCGAGCCGGTATTCCGAACGTTCGAGACGTTTGAGCAATGGGTGAACAAGGCCAGCACCTGGGTCGGCGGCAGCATCTGCCTCGACAGGCACGGTCAGCAGCTTCAGAAGGGAGACGATTTCATCCGTGCGCGCGACGAAGGTCGCTTTCCAGTCACGGTCATGCACCGGGTGGGCAAGAAGGCATCAGGCCGGCTGCTTGACGGCACTCTGCATGACGCGTTCCCTGTCACCTCTCTTGACGTGGCCGAGGCCTGCCAGCGCGCACTGTCTCGTGGACCAGTCTGATGCGACAGCCAGAACGGCTCCAGCCCGGCGCCATTCATATACACCTGCCTACCCACGGTCAATAGCAATGCAGCTCCACGACAACGAAGACAGAGAATTCCCCGAGCCCGAGACCGTCCTTGCCATTCGGGGAGCGATCGCCACTGGCCGGATGGGCGGGCCGATGGGCGAGCCCGGCCACTGGCTCAACGAGTTCTGGCAGATCGGAGCCGCCTTGCGTGATCACGCTGAGATGCTCCAAGGCTTCCAGGGCGCGACCCGAATAAGCCTCCTGAGCACCACAGCCGACTACCTGGCGGCCAGCAGTCCAACTCCCGAACACGCCGGCGACCAGAACTGACCGAGCCCCAGCCGCGGGCAGGCATAATTCCGGCATTTTTCAGCACTGGATCTCGCCATGCCTAGCGGCCTCCTTCAATGCGCACACTGCGACGGCGCACCCACCTACGTCGCCGGCCGGCTCCAGGCCGTGATCGCCTGCGACGAATGCGGGATGTCAACTCCGCCGGTCGAGAATGATCCCAGGAATAGGGACGCCGCCTTCCCGCGACTCAGCGCCATCTGGAACAGCCGCGTCGACCTCCGCCCGGCCGACCAGGAAGCCATCTCCATGATGGCCCGGCGTGCCCTGACCTCCTCCGACATCCCCTATTTCCTCAACCTGCTCGCCTCCACAACCAGCGACTGGGAAACCAACGGCCCCAAGTTCGCGGCGATGGCTGCAGCCCTTACCCAGCCCAGCTACGAGTTCAAGCACGTCGGCCCGCCCGAAACTGTTCTCTCGCAAGCCGCCCGCTACCAAAAGCTGCTACAGCGCGCGAGGATCATCCATATCGACGGCGCTCCGATGGTGCGCTTCGAGCATGTCCCGGCATTGGCCGCAGAGGTCGCAGAGGAAAGTTTGGCGGATCAGGATTGGCCGCTCCTCGACGCGGAAGAGTTCATCGGCAAGGCCATCGACAGCCTGCCGGATCACTGGCAGCCTTGACATTGCGCAGCGGCGGGCAAGCTGAAGGCATGTTCATTCCCATGAGGTTTCCGATGACCCGCCCGCTTATCGCCGCAGTCGTTCTCGCCCTCTCATCCCTCTCGGCAAGCGCACGCGACACGGGAGAGGCCTGTGCCCACGTGCTGCCTGCGGGCCAACCCACAACTCACACGGCAGCTCGCACGCAACTGCTGTGCTACCGGGCCTACGCGGTTCTCTACTCGAGCCAGACACGCACGGCCCTCTGGGCTGCCGAGCGTCTCACCCGCGAGGCTGTCGACGCCGCGCGCAAGCTGCCACGGGACAGCGACTTCTACGAAGAGGACCGACTGCCCGAAGCCGACCGCGCCAGGCTGGCCGACTACCGACGCGGATCCGGCATGGATCGAGGGCACCTCGCCCCGAGCGGCGACTTCCCCGACAAGGCATCACAAGCGGAAAGCTTCAGCCTCGCCAACGTCGTCCCGCAAAACAGCGTGTCGAACCGCCGCACCTGGAGCCATATCGAGACGTCCACGCGCAAGCTGGCCCGCCAGCACGGCACCATCCAAGTGGTGACCGGGCCCGCATTCGTCGGCGCTCCGAGGACGCTGGGCCGCGTGCGCATCCCCGACTTCATCTGGAAAGCGATCCACGTGCCAGGCGTTGGCGCTGGTGTCTACATCGTCCGCAACGACGCGACGCCCGCGTACAGCGTCATTAGCGTCGCAGAATTGCGGCACTTTGCAGGGATCGACCCGTTTCCCGCACTCCCCAAGACCATGAACGCCACGGCGATGGACCAGCCCCCTCCCACCCCGCACCCAGGTGAGAAGCCGGCCCGTCGCGTCGCGTTCGCATGGCTTGCATCGGGCGAAGCCGTCGCAGACTCGCCGGCGCCGGACGCTCTCCACCACGTGATCCGCGACGCAAGCGCAATCCTGTCGTTGGCCCTCGCCCACGCACGTTAGCCAGCCATCGCGGCCGCGGAAGGAACATGTTCCTTTCAAAAAGACGAAAGGCACGCCAAAAGACGTGCCTTTCGCGGACAAACACCGCTCCTGACGCTAATCACTCCTGATTGACAGCCTCCCGGAATCGCTGCCCGGCTTTGAACTTCACGGTCTTGGCAGCTTCCACCTTGATCTCTTCACCGGTGCGCGGATTGCGCGCCAGACGTTCGCCGCGCTCGCCCTTGCTGAAGGAACCGAAGCCGACCAGGTTCAGGCCATCGCCCTTGGCGACAGCCTCCATGATCGCGGTCAGCGTCACATTCAGCACCTCATCGGCCTTGGTCTTCGTCAGCCCATCCACACCGCAGGCGATGGCGTCGATCAGTTCGGCTTTCGTCATGAATTCTCCTTTTCCATGGAAACAGCAGACATTGTCTTCGAGGCAATGCCGCTTTTTTCTGCAAATACTATAGGTCCTAGATGAGCTTTCCGAGGACGCTCAGCATCCTCATCATATTTGCACTCTCCCCATACGGGTATCCCTACAAATCTCCGACTTGGTAGTAGCCGCATTTGCCCACGACGACCGCCGGCCGCTCTCGGACAGCATAGACAAGCGTCCGCCATCGGATTCGTCCCGTTGCCCAGAGAGCAATCACTCTTGCCGTGTGCCTCATAGACTCAGCTCCCGCGCGAGAACCCGATACAGCTTCGTTCGCGAGATCCCAAGCTCGCGCGCCGCGACAGCCTTATTCCCACCGGCCGCGGCGATCGCGGCTTTTACATCCTCCAGCGTGGGATCAGTCCGTCCGATTGACTGCTGAGTAGCGTATGTCGACAGATATGCGTTCGCTTTCGTGGCCCGGCTGTGGCCAGCCGCCTCCACCACCTTGCGCATAGCATCGAGGTGAGCCTGGACATCGACCACTTTCCCTCCGCCCTTCACCGCCGCGGCCTGGCCGCTCTCCCGCTGGTACATCTGCTGCAGGAACTGGTGGCGCAGTCCGTGCGCAGTTACGCCCGCACCATTTTTCGTTACTCCATGCTTCTCCAGGACGGTATAGAAGCGCCGGCGCCAACGGCTCTGGGTGAACGGTCCAGGAATCAGCGTCCCCTTCTCTGGATTGGTGGAATGGGCGAGTGTCGCAGCCTTACCAAGCAATTCGTACTGCCAGCCGAATTCGATCGGGACGCGGCGGGCCCTTCCGCCCTTGGTGCCATCGTGCACATGCAGCATCCCCGATGGCAGCACGTCCAAGGCCGGACGCAGCTTCCAGCTTTCCTTTGCCCGCAGGCCAAACGCAGCTTCAAGCTTGAGTTGCAGCGCGACATGCGGGTCCGTGACCTCGATCTCTGCGATCTTCGCCGCAGCGTCAATGCCCTTACCGTCCCAGGATCTGTCCTCGCGTGCGATATAGGTACGTTCATAGCCGGCCGGCCGCTCCACATAGTCCTCGATCCTGCCAACCATGTTGGTCTTGCCCATCCATGACATCAGCGCACGCAAGTGGGTGAGGCGCAACTCCACGGTGCCCACGTTCAGCTTCCGATCCGCCACCCAATACTGGACCAGCCAGCGGATGTGCTTCTGCCGGATGCTGTAAGGCGAATTGACGGCCATGCCGCCGATGTCGCGCAGCTCCACAAACATTGCCAGCAGGGCCTGCACGCGCTGGCGCTGCGACATTTGCGAGAGCGACCTGCCGCTCACCCGCGTTCCGCTATGCGGTCGGTGCAAATTTTCCGCAGTCAGCACAGCAAACTCAGTCTTGAACCGTTCTGGCAGGTTGTACTGGTTAATGATGGGGCGCAGGTTGATAGTCTTGATCATACGGTCCTCGGAAGGTTGCGCTACGCATGCGGCGCCAGGCGAATGCCCGCCTATGGACGCCCGCCGCTCATTGCTGGCAGCGCCGACCCCGATCCGGCATTGCCCCCTCGGTGCACCGGGGTACCACCCCCGGCTTACCGGCCCACCCAGCCGGTCCCGCCACTACCTTCCTGTCCTTTAGCGATGCCAAACCGATCAGCCCTGAGCATGGAAGCAATGCGTCGTGACTGTCCGCTGTGCGGGTGCAGGCCTCGGCCTTGCACGCCGCTGCGCGGCCACCCTATCCGGTGCATCTTGCGATGCCAGTCCGGACAGCGCCAGGACAGGTCCTGAATGCCGCCGGCCGATGCCGTGATGGGTGATTACTTGTTGCGCCGTTCTGGTTCCGGTAGCGCCCCCCGGGTCGGTATTGCTCAGAAGCCTGCGTCCACCGTCGATCGGTACGCAAACAGCTCCCCGCCCCAAAGCCGGATCATTCCCGCCGCGGTGTGTCGGGCTTCGTGATCCGCGCCCAGCCAACCGGCTGAAAGGGCGTCGGGCATTCGCGGCAATCCCATAGAGCACCTGTCCGGTGTCCGGCTTCGGAATTGTCCACACTACGGTCTATTTTCACGAACAGACCGCCAATCGGCTTGGTATCGCGGTGTCCGGTGTCCTCACTATCCGACACGGTCCACTTGAATTGATTGAAAAAAATGCCGGTTCAATTTCCGGCGTGAACAACAGGCACCGCAAGGCCCGGTTGCCCGGCTTTGGGTGATGAATTTGCCGCGCAGATGTCGGCGATGTCGATGCGTCGGGGACGCTGAAGGTATGCCAAGCATAAACCAAACCTCCGAGCCGTCGCAACGAAATCGCCGCCAATTTCGCGAGCTTTCGAAACCTTGACTTCGCGTGGCGCGGAGTAGATTCGAAGGAGATCGGAGAGCAAGTGTTAGCTGCGGGAGAGCAGGTCTCATCAGGTGATAGCTGATCACACCCTTGGTGTCACTTGCTTATACCTGGTGACACCAGATTGCCCGTGCTATCAGATATCTGTCAGACATCTAACACCAGCGCGCTCCGACAACGTTCAACATGCCAAGGAGAGCTTCAAATGAGCACCAATACCATTGCGGTCGATGTCGGCTACGGAAACACCAAATTTGCTTTCCCCCTCGGCGCAGACGTGGCTACGCGCATGTTTCCGTCGCTTGCCCCCACGCGCTCGGCATCGAACCTGGCCAGCCACGGTGGCGGCTACTTCAAGGCTCGCGATGTCGTTCATGTGAATGTTGACGGCGCCGAATACGAGGTCGGCCCAGACGTTTCGATCACCTCGGCCTATGGCAACAACGGACGTACGCTTTCAGAAGACTTCGTCACCACGCCCGAGTATGCCGCCCTGCTGTTTGGTGCGCTTCATTATGCGCAGGCCAGGGACGTGGGGCAGCTCATTCTTGGGCTTCCCGTCCATGCGCTGCAGAAGTACGCGGGCACCCTTCAGGACCGATTCACCGGCGCCCATGACTTCGGTGCCGGCGACGTCACGATCAAGCGCGTCGTCGCGCTTCCCCAACCCCTCGGCTCGTTGGTGACCTTCATGCGCCAGTCGGGCAAGGATCTGGATCCCGATGACAATTGCCTGATCGTGGATGTCGGCTACTTCACGACCGACTGGGTCGTCGCCCGCGGCTACATGATGGACGACACCCGAAGCGGTGGCGTACCAGGCGGATCCTCTCGGATCTACAAGCAGGTGGCCACGCTCCTTTCCGCCGATGAAGGCGGGGAGCCGACCGGAGACATCGAGCGCATCGACAAGTCGCTGCGCGAGGGCAAGCTCATGCGCTACTACGAAAAGATGGTTGATCTGCGGCCGTACTTCGAAGTCGCCAAGGCCCAGTGCCAAATGGCTGTAAAGGAGATGCAGACCCGGGTAGGCCGCACGGAAGATATCGCGGCGATCGTCCTGACCGGTGGCGGTAGTGCCCTATACTCCGGCGCCATCCGCGCGGCCTTCCCGCGCTCGCACATCGTCGCCATGGAATCCCCCTGCTACGCCAATGTCCGGGGATTCTTCGACATCGGCAGCGCGCGTCAAGCCCGGGGCTGAGTAACTGGCTATGGAAAAGTTCGCGATCAAAGTTGCCCTCAGCCCGCTGACGACGCCGCGGCTTTGCGCCCAGCTCGCCGAGATCAGTGATCCCCGCCTGAGAGCGGAGGTCCTCCGTCGCCTGGCTGAGTTGGGCGCCGAAGTGATCGTTTCGGCGAGTAGCGGTGCAGCTCTGCAACCGCCCGCCGGCGGGATCCTTGCTACGCTTACCTACCGGCCAGACCGGCATCTGACTCCCACCCCTGCACCTGCCATGGCCCCGGCCTCGGCTCCGGTTCATGGGCTGCCTCCCCCCCCAGCGGCCCCCGCTCGCCGTGAGACCCCACCAGTGGACACCATTGCCATGAGCTCGCAAACAGACCTCTCCCAGGCGTCGGTCAGCGACCATGTCCCCCGGGAACTCGAAGCCCAAACGGTCCTCCCTGCCAGCAATCTGGATCTGAACGCGGTGAATTCGGCGATGTCCAGGTTCTTCGATTGATACATTGACGAGCCCCGGCCACCCTTGACACGCTCGAACTCCATGGCAATCTAGACTCAACGAACCAGCGAAAGGAACCATATCCATGCAATTCTTCGACTATCTTTCGACCAACACCGACATCAATCGATTCGTGTTCGCAGTAGTGATCTGCTATTGCGTCATCGAGGCAGTTGTCTCGTGCCATCGCGGTGTCAAGGCACGGAAGGCAGGCTGACCCCGCAGCCGGCGTCTCGCCGTAAACGAAAAAAAGCCCAGCAAAATTGCTGGGCTTTGTCGTTAATGGGAAGGCCGGCTCAGTGCAGCGTCGGCAAGCAGAAATCCATTGCGGAGTCCAGAGACAGGCTGCGTCCTACGAACACCATCCGTCCAGATTCGTCACCAAGTGTGCGGGAAGCCTCGGCGTTTAGGCCGGGGTTGAGAGCATTTCCTTATACGGAAGTCAGGACTCTTCCCGTAGTGCTTGAATGGTGAGCGCGGCGTCCATGGTTCGCTGCATGCCGATCCAGATTGTCTTAGCGCCGGGCTCGCCATCGCTCTTCCGCCCAAGGAACCCACCAAGGGAAGCAACCAACCGAATCATCTGATTGAGTGTGACCGGTGTCTTCGGGCGAGCTTTCTTGGCGAGCACGTATGCCCCCCGAATCTCGT
>NZ_SMNY01000031.1:0-7429 GCF_004353535.1 Cupriavidus sp. L7L | reverse complement strand
AATCATCCCCGGCGCGGCCTGCGAGCAGCCCTACTCGTTTGCTGGAGGCCGTACCGGACTGCGAAACATACTTCGCGAGGCATCGACCAGGCCTACGGCGGTCTTTTGTGGCAATGACGTGTTAGCGCTCGGTTGTCTGTTCGAGGCAACAGCGCTAAACCTCAAAGTGCCTGATCAGCTTTCGATCGTTGGCTGCGATAACCTTCCGATTTCGGCTGAAGTCACGCCCGGCCTCACAACCGTAGCGTTGGAAAGTAGCTTGTTGGGCAAGAAAACTGCGGAAGCTTTACTGCGATGGCTGCAGGACGGGACGGATCCAGGCCGTACGGAGATGCCAATTTCACTGATTCAGCGCGGCACTGCGGCTCCACCTTCGTGAATCGATCGTGGTCTCGGAATCCGTTATGTTCGTTTAGACCGTAACGACCGCTTCCGCAATACACTGCCGTTCGCCCGGCACAATTGGCGGACGAACCAATGGGCAAGGGGGACATCGACAAGAGGTGCGGTAGCCGGGCCAGGATGGCATGTGGGAGCCTCTGCGAAGGCTGATGCGGTCGGCTAGAGACGACCGATCTATGGCCTTCCGCGTGGTCCGTCGTCACAGCCCAATTATTTTGTGATCGTGAAATCGTTGATGGGGCATTCCTCGGCGCCCTTTCCGCTAGACGGTCCGAATGGCCATGACAGGGAAGAGGTCTCGGCGCGCAATGCCACGTATGCCGCCCGCCCATTTTGACTTTGCTGCCGTATCGAGCGCCTGCGCATCAACGGCCAACTGAGGTGCCGGCAGCGTCGACAGACGTCCGCCTCTCCCATTCAACATAACCTCTCACCATCCATGTCTGTCTCGGCGCTAGATCGCGCGTTATGTTCAAATCCTATAGTGCGCAGATCAGCGCCACGCGGCTGCCGACCGCGTTCTAGGTAGCACATAGTCATGGTCTCTTTGCCCCCAGCGATGGCGTGGCTCGTCTCGGCGGCCCTAGTGGGCACGCACAGCGTTGGTGATTGCCCCTGCGCACTCGCGAACCATCGGGCCAAGCTTGGCCAGCACCTCTTCACGAGTCCAACGACTGCTCGGTGCCACAACGTGTACTGCGGCGATGGCGCGCCCATTCTTGTTGTAAACCGGTGCGCCGACGTTCATGTGTCCCAGGTAATACTCCTCAAAATTCATCGAGAATCCGCGCACGCGTCCTTCCAGCACGTTGGCAAAGATTTGCTCAGGATCGGTCAGCGTGTTCGGTGTCAGCGGTTTTAGCTCCGACTGCCGCAGCAAGGTACGAACCTCGTCATCCGGCAGCCCTGCCAAATAAGCGCGGCCAGCCGATGTGCAATACATCGGCATCCGGCTGCCGATCGCCATATGCGCCACGATCGGCTTACGACTTGTAAACGAGGCCACGTACACCATGTTGTTGCCGCACGGCTCCGTGAGCGACACCGTTTCGTCGCAATTGCTGTTCATAGCCGAAAGGAACGGATTGGCGCTATCGATGAGTGTATTGGCCGCCACATAGTTGCATCCAATCTCCATTACCTTGGTCGTTAGCTCGTAGCGTCGGGTGTAGGGATCCTTGGCCACGTAACCAAGAGCTTCGAGCGTAAAAACGATGCGTTGCGCAGAGCTGCGTGTGATGCCAACCGTATCCGCGATCTGACCGAGGCTCATGTGGCGGTTGCGCGATCCAAAAGCGGCCAAGATGGCCAGCCCCTTTTCTACCGACTGATTAAACATCGGCGAATTTCTACTGTCGTTGTCCATCGTGGAAATCCCCGAGTCAGTTACAAATTAATCTATATGCGATTACATATGAGCGTTTACCGATGTAGAAAGCGCGCATAAACTCTTCGTAACCGCTGCACAATCATAGTGTATCGCATATCGATTAAAGCAGTGCAGTTTTTTGTGCAGCTGCACCAGAACGGCGCTATCAGTGTGCACCACCTTACGCATGCGCCGCTCGCCACCGTCAATCGCCCCGTGTCGGACAAGGAAAGCAAAATGAAAGTAGGAGTAGAAGTCGGAGGAACCTTTACGGATCTGGTCGCGCACAGTCCTGGCCGGATACACGTGATTAAGGTGCCTAGTACCCCAGCATCTCCCGATATCGGCGTCCTGGACGCGCTGCGCGCCGCCGGCATTGACTTTGCGCAGATCGACGACTTTGCCCACGGGTCCACAGTTGCCACCAACGCGGTGCTTGAACGCAAGGGTGGAAAGGTCGCGTTTATTGCGACCGAAGGATTTCGCGACATCCTCTTTCTGCAGCGCCACGACCGCAAGCAGATCTACGACCTGTTCTATAAAAAGCCTGCGCCGCCGGTAAAGCGTCGCGATTGCTTTGAAGCGCACGAGCGCATACTGGCCGATGGGAGTGTGGAACTTGCATTGAACGAAGAGCAATTCCGCGCCAACGTCCTGCCGAAGCTCGAAGCCGGTACATTCGACGCTGTGGCCATCTGCCTGCTCAATGCCTACCGTAATCCCGACCATGAACGCCGCCTGGCGGACATGATTCGGTCGGCCCTGCCGGGTGTCGTTGTGACGTGCTCTCATCAGGTGGCCTGCGAGTTCCGCGAATACGAACGTGCCAGCACCGCGACGCTGTCCGCGTTTGTGCAGCCGGTTATCGCGGGATACCTTGGGCGTCTGACCGAAGCGCTGACTCGGGAAGGGTTTCGTGGTCGTTTTTCGGTGATGCAATCCAACGGGGGGCGGCTGCCTGCTGACGCCATGCGTGAGAATGCGATCAGCGCCCTGTTCTCGGGGCCCGCCGCTGGCGTGGTCGGCGCGGTACGCCAGGTCATTCGATCCGGCTTTCAGAACGTCATTACCTTCGACATGGGGGGCACCAGCTCTGATGTGTGCCTGGTTCAAGATGGTAGGCCGACGTTGGCTCCGGAAACCGAAATCGATGGGCTACCCGTGCGCACCCCCGTTCTGGACATCGTCACGGTTGGCGCCGGCGGGGGAAGCCTGATCTGGATTGACGACGGTGGCATGCTGCGGGTCGGCCCGGAGAGCGCAGGTGCGCAGCCGGGACCTGCCTGCTATGGGCGCGGTGGCAACTTGCCTACCATCACTGACGCCCACGTCGTCCTCGGTACGGTCCGCCCCGAAGCCTTCCTCGGCGGCCAGATGAAAATTGATGTTGCCACGGCGCACCGGGCCTTTGATTCGCTGGCAGCGCACTTCGGCCTTCCCGTAGAGGCGGTCGCCTACAACGCCGTGCGCCTCGCCAATGCGAACATTGTTCGCGCCATCCAACTTGTGTCCACCCAGCGTGGACGCGATCCCCGCGACTATGTTCTGGTGCCCTTTGGCGGCGCCGGACCGATGCAGGCGGCGCAGATCGCTGAAGAACTTGGCATCGCCAAGGTTGTTGCGCCGCCCAACCCCGGCGTGACTTCAGCGCACGGCCTGCTCGCCTCCGATTTCATCAAATACGAGACGCTGACTCACCGAGTTCAGGTCGACGACGAGACATGCGGCCAGTTGCGCGAGCGCTTTGCCACCATTCAGCAGGACCTTGAAGCGCAGTTTCGCCAAATGGCTTTCGATGAGCCGCTGGCTTTCAGCTTCACGCTCGAGATGCGCTACGTCGGACAGGCCTTCGAAGTGCCGCTCGAACTCGATGCGCTGGCCCTTGCGGCCCTGGATCGCCAGAGCCTGGAGGCGGGCTTCATCGATGCGCATCATCGCATCTATTTCCACAGCGACAAGTCCGGCAGACCGATCGAAGTCGTTGCGCTACGCGTGGGTGCAACGCTTGCTACGCCGCATGTTTCCGCTGCATCCGACACAACGAGCAGCCTGCTGGCCGCTCCGGGCGAGCCCGCCCTGTATGACGGCAAAGCCTGGGCGTCGTGCCGTCGCCGCACTGTCGCAGGGCTTAGTACTGATGGGACCACCGTGTTGGGACCAGCAGTGCTGGAGGACTACACCACGACCGTTCTCGTACCGGCAGGCTGGGCAGCCAGCGTCGATTCGCAATCCAACCTGATTCTTTCCAAGGAAGCATGAGCATGCCGGTCAATCCTTTCGACAACGCCATCATCAGCCAAAGCATCCTTGCCGCAGCGCGTGAGATGGGCGTAAAGCTGATCCGCTCCGCCTATTCGACCATCCTGCGCGAGGCCAGCGATGGCTCGGCGGCGATCGCGAATGTGCATGGCGATATCGTGGCGCAAGCCGAGCTTATCCCCATCCAACTCGGCCCTATCGGCATCACGCTGAAGCAATGCCTTGAACGTCATCCGGTCGAAACCATCGGCCCGGACGACTTCATGATCACCAATGACCCGTACTCGGGTGGCCAGCACCTGCCTGACGTCTATATCTTCTGCCCGATTTTCTACGGCGCAAAGCTGATCGGGTTCTCTGCCAGTGTCGCCCACCAGATTGACTTCGGCGGCGGCGCACCAGGCCTCGATCCGGGCGCCACCGACATCTACCAGGAAGGGCTGCGCCTGCCCCCCACCCTTTGGTCTCGAACCCGGGACTGGGATGGCGGCCCGCTCGAACAACTGGTCCGCGCGAATATCCGGGTACCGGACCTGACCATCGGTGACATGAACGCCATGTTCGCCGCCAACGCCATCGCTGCGGCGCGGCTTGTGCAACTTTGCGACAAATATGGCGATCGCACGGTGACCGAGGTCATGGCAGAAATGGTCAACTATTCAGAGCGTCGCTTCCGCGCCGCCATTGGCCAATTGCCGGACGGTGTCTATTACGGTGAAGACGTGATCGACGATGACGGCGTGACCGATGAGCCTCTGGTGATCAAAGTCAGGGTTGCCGTGACAGGCGAATCTATCGATATCGACTTTGCAGGCAGCAGCCCGCAGGTTCGCCGCAACCTGAACTCGCCATTCTCGTGCACGGTGTCGGCCGCGGTCACCTGTGTCAAGTCCGTGCTCACGTCTCCGGACATTCCTTTCAACGATGGCATCCTGCGCGCGGTTCGGATCACGGCGCCCTACGGTTCGATCCTGAACCCAGCTCCGCCCTCGCCTGTGCGCGCCCGACTGGAAGCAAACTATCGAATCTACAACGCCATCATGCGGGCGTTGGCACCGGTCGCTCCCGAAAAGGTCATCGCGACCGGCTTTGACACCTTGACCGCAGCCTGCTTCTCCCTGCAGCGCCACGAGGGCTACAGTGTCTACCTGGAGATCTTCGGCGGCGGCTATGGCGGATCCCAGCACGGCGACGGGTGTGACGCCGTGGACTCCCCGCTGTCGAACTGCGCCAACACGCCGGCCGAGGCTCTGGATATGGAGTACGACTTCTTCCGGCTGGAGCGTTACGCACTGGAACCAGACTCTTTCGGTGCCGGCAAGTACCGCGGCGGTGCCGGCTTCAGCCGAGAGTATTCCGTGCTCAAGGATGGCGTCGTTTTCGCCATCTACGCCGATCGCCATCGCTATGCCCCGCAAGGCCTGTTTGGTGGAAACGAAGGCAAGCGCGGCTATTGTGAACTGACCCGCAATGGCGTGACAAAAAGGCTCGCCTCGAAATCCATGGTCACGCTCAATCGTGGCGACCGAGTCAAGGTCTACATGGGCGGTGGCGGCGGCTATGGCGATGAGGCCGAGCGCGATCCGGCACTCATCAAAGCCGACATCGACGACGGCATGGTCGCAACCGCGCGCTGAACCCGCGAATCCACGGAGGAAATCATGAACAAGTGTTTGAGCAACACAACTCGCCTTTCCGCAGTCGCGCTGATGGCGATGCTTTCCGCAACCGGGGTGCAGGCAGAGATCTCCGACGGCGCGGTCAGGATCGGTCTCCTTACAGACATGAGCGGCTCATTTTCGCAGTTCTCCGGTCAAGGTTCGGTAGTGGCCGCACAAATGGCCATCGACGATTGCCTCGCCCGGGAATGCAAGGGCATGAAGGTCGAGTTGCTGTCCGCCGACCACCAGAACAAGACGGACATCGCGCTCGCCAAGGCAAGGGAGTGGGCCGATGTCAATAAGGTGGACGCCTATGCGGACATGGTGAACTCCGCAGTGGCGCTGGCGATGCAGAATCTTGCCGTACAGAAGAAAAAAGCAGCCTTGTTCGCCGGTGGTCCCCTGCGCATCTCTAACGAGGACTGCCAGCCAGAATATGCGGTGCAATGGATGTGGGACACCTATTCGCAGACCGCCGCGGCAATCAAAGGTCTGGCCAAGCCCAAACAGGGTTGGTACTTCATTACGGTTGACTATGCGTACGGCAATGCAGCCGTTGCCGAAGCGCGAAAGCAACTCGAGGCAATCGGTGCCTATACGGTAGGCGAATCGAAACATCCACTAAACAGCAGCGATATGTCCTCGCAGATCATCGCTGCGCAGCAGTCGAAAGCCGATGTCGTGGCGTTTGCGAACTCGGGTGCCGACTCCGCAAACGCGATCAAGACAGCCAGCGAGTTCCAGCTCGGTGCGAAGAAGCTGCAGGCTGCGTTCTTTCCAACCGTCTATGAGATCAAGGGGATAGGTCTGGCACAGGCAAAGGGTCTGCGCTTTCCCGAGAGCTTCTATTGGGATATCGATGAAGGCACCCGGCGATTCAGCAAGCGATTCATGGATATCTACAAGAAGGGACCGCCCTCCCTCACGCACGCCGGCGTGTATTCATCCATTTATCACTATTTGAAAGCGGTGGCGGCCACCAAGTCCGACGATGCGCGTACGGTGGTTCGCAAGATGCACGAACTGCCGATCCAGGACGACGTTGTACGCAATCCCAAATTGCGACCGGACGGTCGCATGGTGCACGACTACTACTACTTCCGGGTCAAGTCGCCGCAGGAATCGAAAGGCCCCTGGGACCTCTACGCCCTGGAGAAGACCTTGCCGGGTGATGACGTCTTTCTGCCGGTCACTGAAAGCCAATGTCGCGTTTTCAAAACGCAGGCGAAGTAGCCGGAGCATCCGCTCCTCCCTGTAGCACTTTCTGACGCCCCAGCTGCGCGGGGCAGTTGGAGGCCATGGCGGCCAATGTAATGGCCGCCATGGCCTCCAGATACGCCACGCGTTCCCCGCGTCAACGCGAACGACGCCTTTCACAAAAAACGGCATGCCCCACGAAGACCTGATCCTGCAGACCCGTTCATTGAGCAAATCCTTCAAAGGTTTTGACGCAGTCAGAGACGTCAACCTGCGCGTACGTCGCGGCTCGATCCATGCATTGATCGGCCCCAACGGCGCAGGCAAGACCACTTGCTTCAACCTGCTCACCAAGTTCCTGGAGCCGACCACCGGCACCATCGTATTCAACGGCATCGACATCACCCGCGAGAAGCCCGCGCAGATCGCGCGCCGCGGCGTGATCCGTTCGTTCCAGATCTCGGCGGTGTTCCCGCACCTGACGGTGATGGAGAACGTGCGCATCGGGCTGCAGCGACAGCTTGGCACCGCGTACCAGTTC
>NZ_SMNY01000030.1:0-856 GCF_004353535.1 Cupriavidus sp. L7L | reverse complement strand
GCTCACGATATTAGTGTCAAGCATGTAGCGCGTCATTCGAGACCCGCCAGCGGATCCCGGGGTTGCTCGTCCTGCGCGCGCTCGGCCAGGAAGTCTGCCGGCACGGCGCTGCCCTGGATGGCGGCCAGGAAGCCGTCCCAACTCTCCGGCCGGCGCGACAGGATCACGTCGCCGGTGGACGGGTCACGGCGGATATAGACCTCGCGCTCAGCAAAGCGGAACTCCTGAAGCAGCCGCACCGCCTGGCTGCGGCCGGTGGTAAAGATCTTGGCAGTGGTGCTCATGGTGGATTCCTTTGATAGATATCAAAATGTATACCATCTTGAGATGGATATCAAGATATCTACCACTTCTGCATCTAAGTGGGCGACACATCCCTAGATCGGTCAGCCCCATCGGGGTCGCCAAAGTTTCATGATGGTGAAATAACCCTCTCGCCCCGCTATTTCTTCGTACCCCAGTCAATCCGGTGCCGCTCCTGCGTGGCTTCATGGCGCGCATCCTCCTCGCTATGCAGGTAGCCGCTCGTCGTCGACAGCGAACTGTGTCCGAAGTTGTCGCGCACGAAGCGCAGGTCGACCTGCCGGTCGGTCATGTGCGAGCCGGCGGTGTGGCGCAGCCAGTGCGCCGAGGCACTGGCCAGCACCTCGGCTTGCGCTTCCCATTCCGGCCCGCGCGCCCGCACGCGCGCCGCGGCCATGCCAAACACCTCTTTCAGGATCAGGTGCAGCGCCCCGCGTGACAGCGGTATCTCGCTGCCCGGTCTTCCAATTACCGGCAGCACCAGTGGACGCGTCTCCCTGGGGTAGGCGGCAATTCGTTGGCGCGGCGGTAGCGTGCCAGTTCCGCTATCCGC